>JBJTTW010000038.1:0-1908 GCA_046080385.1 bacterium | reverse complement strand
TAGCCATGCTAATGGCATAAAGTGAAGAGAGATGGAATTTCTTGCAGAAATTCCATCTCTCTTGATAAACTTCTCTCTGAAATCTAATTAACAATTTGCTTAAATTATTAAAAATTTAACTTCAGATCTGAACTCAGGAACCAATAATTAGGAAAAGTAGAAGGGAATTTTTTAACTACAACTAATATTTTTACGGAATCATCCCTTGACATACATTGAATAACTAGCTAGTATTAAATACATGGACGTATTTAGCTTTTTTGAAAAATTTCCTACAGAGCTTTCAGTAATTGAATACTTTATAAAAGTTAGATATACCGATAAAAAAGAAGCTGTATGTCCTCATTGTGGTTCAGTGGGTAGAACTAGCCATAGAAAAGATATGCCTAGAGTGTTTCAGTGCAATTCTTGTAATAATTCCTTTTCGGTGTTTAAAGATACAATATTTGAAAAATCTGATACAGACTTAAGAAAATGGTTTTACGCTATTCATTTAATGCTTAACTCCAAGAAAGGAATATCTGGATACCAATTACAGAGAGAGATTAAAGTAACATATAAAACAGCATGGAGAATGCTTAAGAAGATTAGAGAAGCTATGAACAATGAAGACTTAGAGCTTTTCAGAGAAATATCAGAAATAGATGAAACTTATGTAGGTGGTAAGCCTAGAAAGCAAGCTAAGAAAGATGATGACGATGATAAGCCACAAGGCGGTTTGAGAGGCAGAGGAACTAATAAAACTCCAGTTATAGGTATCGTTAATAGGGCTTTAAACAAGGTAGTTGCTAAAGTGGCTACTATGAATGAAGAGGGTAAAAAGCTTTCAGGTAAACAGCTTATAGCTTTTATTAAAGAGACTGTAGAAGCTGAAAGCACTATTTACTCAGATGAGTTTACTGGTTATAGCCAAGTATCCAAGAACGGTTATAACCATGAAAGAGTAGATCTCAGCAAAGAATATCCAGTAGGTAATATTCACACTAACTCTATAGAAAGCTTTTGGGCAGTGTTAAAGCGTGGTATCGTTGGTATATATCATCACGTAAGCACTAAATATTTACAGCTTTATATAAATGAGTTTGCTCTTAGATGGAATAATAGAGAGTCTAAGGATATGTTTGGGTTGGTTGCTAAAAAGGCAATTATGCTTTGAGTAATATTTTGCGAGTATAATTAACAACTCTCCACAAGGTTGATATACTTAGTGCAAACAAAAAAGTCCCTATCGAAACTACCCAAATAGTAGAACTTAATTTCAATAGCATAAAAACAAAAAAACATACCCCTGAAAATATTGATATGTTAATTGAATAGACTATGTGGTTTATTAATACTTCCAAATAGCCTGACTCCTTTAAGTCTTTCATCACACCTGTACCTTGTAATGACATTAAAATGCTTTTTGCAGTAACTAAAAATCCAGAAAGAGTAAATTCTACACTAAAGCATGAGCTGTAGAAGGTAGAAAAATCTTCCCCTTCTTCGGGGATCAACCCACTAAAAAATAAGCCGACAGAAACAAATAGGCTAAACAATATGGGCCAATGGTATATAAATTTATTGCTTACTTTTTTGCTCATTTTTTAGTTACTAAGGATTCTAATATCTCTTTATATTCTTCCCATAATTCTTTTAGTAATGTAACTCTACTTTTAAAATTGTACATCTTTTCCGTATCGCCAAGCTCTTTTGTTGCTGCCAAACGATCCTCTAATAGATCAATAATCTCCGTATGCAGCTTATCTGCATTTGACGATCCGCATTTCAGGGCTGTCTCATTCTAAAACAGTTCAAAAATTCATACAGATGTAAGTCTGGCCAAATCTGTAAAGTCATGTCTCAATAGAGGAATGGTAAAAGAGATAGAGGATATAGGAATAGTCGAATGTTTTGAGGATTTGGAAG
>JBJTTW010000037.1:0-3344 GCA_046080385.1 bacterium | reverse complement strand
TACTCTTAAATACAGCTTCTTCACTAGAAAGAATCCTAAATCTAGCTAGTTCAGCTTCTAGCACCCAAAGAATGATAAGACAATCACGGAATGGTCTTCCAGTAAAAGGCGGTCCTTTAAGTTTACTGACATCTTCTATTAATGATCATTTTGGAGTTATACAAGCCATCAAGAAAAGAAAAGCTGAAAGTAGATTCTGTGAAAAGCTTACTTATGAAGGCTTTGAGCTATTTATTTTTGTAGAAAATCGTAAATTAGTTTCTTTAATCATTGATCCTCACCAATTTTTAAATGTTTTTGATGCTAAAAAAATAGCTCAGGAGATGGATAAGATTGATTTAGGGAATCTCGTTATAGACTGGTCTAGCAAAGATAGACGAGGTAAAGAATATAGCTGGATTGTTTGGAGTCCAAAGGAAAAAGAAGAACGTATCCAGCAGTTAATAGAGTCTTACAAGACAAATAATTTAAGCCTTCACTTGCTCTTTAATACGATAAATGAATTATGGGAAAGCCTCTCAGAGACTAACAAAGAAGAGTTCCTGCTTGATTTATTACCGAGCCTGATTATCTTATATAACTTTTCTGGTTTTGGTGTTCCAGCTACTTACCTAAAAGCCCTAAAACCATTATCTGGTAAAGAGCTATATGAAAAAAATAGATTTTGTTTAAAGACAGGAGCTTATTTAAATTGTGGTTTATTTAAAGATAGAAATAATTACAAAGATTTTAATGTGGGTGGCTTGAAATGTCCTTTATCACGAAGACTAATGATACAACCTGCACTGAAAGACTCTCAGGGCAAGGGGCTTAATGGAGATTCTATTAATAAAGCTGGTTTTCGGCTCTTGAAACAAAAAAAAGATCTTATACTTTCTGATTTTGTGCGAAAGAGGTGTCTGCCTAAATACATGGAACGTGATCAGGAAGCAGCTTTAGGTGGATATTCTCCAATGAATGATGAACAGGTGAAAAAGTTATTTAATCTCTATAATGCAAGAGGAAAATTGAACACCTCTATACTTTTTCAACTTTGTAAAGAAAGGGTTGTAAAGTTCAATGTCATTAAATTAAGTCCCAGAAACAATTCCAATAAATTATTTTTAGATTTAGAAAGTAATGGTTCAAAACCGATTAATTTTAAACTGATTGGTATTACTATAAATCCCAGTGCTTTGCAGTCTTTCTTACTTAAAAATCTATACCGACCAAAAATAAAAAAATCAAATCCTGTTATTCAGCCAGCAAATCTTCTATTTCAGTTTGAATGGTATTTAGAAAATCTATATAAATATATTTTTGCTATAAATCAGGAGCTTAATAAACCAGAACATACAAGATCTATAAAGCGTTTCAGGGAAAAGTTCTACGTCTTTGATGATATTGCTACCCTGTACTGCCAAGACTCAAATGAATACAGGATAGTTTTCTCCAACTATAAGAGAAGACTTAATAGCAACAATCCTCATGATTTTGAACCAATATTCTACGATATTGGTCAAAATAGTGACACGGGAGATGGCCCGACTGACTACAAGGTATTTTTAGAGAATGATGATTTACTTAATCATTAAAGAGAGCAAGACATAAAAGACTAAAGACTTATGCTAAGTGCTTTTCAGCTTATTGAGCCTACTCTTTTTTAGGGGGGTGGAGGAAGTGGAATTTGATTAAAACTTCTATGATTCTCTTCTATGAGAAACAATAATTTATATATAAACAGAACCTTCTCTCTAACTAATAGGACAATATTTCAGTTAAAAGCCGTAGCCACCTATCTCGGTATCGGTGATAGTGCAGCATTGAGATATTTGATCCTTAAAGAAGCAAGAGAGCTAGATCTAGAACCATTAAAAAAAGGAGAAAACTAACATGCTCCTACCCAAGGAGTGCGTCCAAGAATACGCAGATATATTTGAAAGTGAATTTGGTATTCGCTTGTCTAGCTCAGTGGCAGAGAGCAAAGCAAGGAATTTACTCAAGCTTTCAGAGAAATTAATTCACATAAAAACTAATCTAAACAAGGAGCTTAAATAATGAACTATCTATCAGGTAAACACCTAAATAAACTAAAAAGCTCAGCTATTCCAGAGGACTTGATATATTCCTCTGAGGCTCAAAGCATAGACCTTAAAACTATTCTAGATAAAGGTTTTAAAGCACTAGCACCAGATGGAAAAGAGTCGTTGCTACAAGGAAAATATGTAGAATCTGCTCTGTATCTGCCATTCTTCGATATTCAGGGAAATAGAATCCACGATGAGAAGACTGGCAAAGAGATCGGAATTATTAGACTGGATTATACAGATGTAGCTATAAAGACATTTCCTAAGCTGGCCAGATATCTAAATTTACCCAGATCTGCACAAAGCCGATTCTATCTATATTTCCCTAAAGGCTTTAACTGGGTTGAATATTTAGAAAGCCATGCAGAGCTGGAGGAAGACGAAGAGAAAGGACATATAGCCATTACAGAAGGTATCTTAAAATCTATTTCTGCCACTGCTAATGGCTATCCTACTGTGGGCTTAGCTTCTGTTTACTGCTTTAGTGAAAATGGCTTAAACACTCCACTAATACCAGAGCTTAAGGACCTGCTCAGGAAGCCTAATATAAATTTCTCGGTGATCTTTGATGGAGATAAACACCAAAAGATCAGCGTAGCTAATGCTGAGCAGGCTTTAATAGAGAAGGCTTACCTAGAGACTGGTATAAGACTAAGTGTGATAGATTTACCACAAGAAGAGAATTGTAAAGGGCTTGATGATTTTATCTTCGTGAAAGGTAGAGAAGCTTTAAAGACTTTAAAGCCTAGAAATCTAGATACCCCTATTCTAAAAGACTCTAAGTTTAAACAAATCCCCAAAATTCCTAAAGAGTCACTTCCAGATATTTATTTAGCTTGCATACAAGATGCAGAGGAAAATATAGAGAGTTGTATAGAAGCAGTACCTATGGTCTTATTCATTCAGGGGGCTGGTTTTATAGGGAATAAAGCCAAGATTAATGGAAAACTTCCACACCTTTACGCTGAAACACTAGCTATGACTACTGCTGGAAAAACCACCGCAGCTAAAAGATATTCATTCCCTCTCATCTCTATTAATAAAGCGATGGAGCAAGAATATCACTCTAAGGTAAATGCTGGTGAAACGAATCCTAAATCTGAAGAGCTTATGATTAGTGGCTTTACGCAGCAGGGCTTAGAATATACACTCTCTCAAAGAAAGAATCCTGTACTCATTATGCTAGAAACTTCTGAATTTGAAAATTTCTATGCTCTTTTAAATGCTGATTACAATAGCTCTTTAAGCAGCTTCATTACTAAAGCTTACGATGGTATG
>JBJTTW010000036.1:0-1093 GCA_046080385.1 bacterium | reverse complement strand
GAGGATTACTTATTGTTTCCATACGGTTATACACTGTTTGTGTTGATATACCAAACCTTGATGCTATATCTCCTGCACTAGAACCTGAATGCAGCATCTTCTCCATTTCTACTAAATCTTCTTTATTTAAACGACCCACTTATTGCTCCTTTAAAACTTTACTTTCTTATTCATTTTATCGGGTAGGCCTCATTCTAAAATAAAACAAAACAAAAAACAAAAAATAAAATTTAAAATAAATAAACACAGTATCCTAAGTGTATAAAGCCCTATAAATCCAGTAATTAGTTAAAACCCTTTTTACATAGTTTTTCGTCTCACTAAAAGGAATCTCTTCGACGAACACGTCTGGGTCTGCTGCATTTGGGGAAAGAGACCAGCTCAAAACTCTCTGCGGGCCAGCATTATAAGAAGCTACTGAATAGATCATATTTCTATTAAATTTTCTAAATACTTCTTCCATAAACTGCATACCCAGCTTAATATTTAATTCTGGCTTGAAAAGATCCTCTGGATTAGGCTTCGGTAATTTTAAAACTCTAGCCACATCATTAGCCGTAAAAGGCATTATCTGCATTAAGCCTATAGCCCCAACTGGGCTTACCGTATTTAACTGATAGGTAGATTCCTGTTTTATTAAAGCATGCACCATAAAAGGATCTAAAATAGATTCAGCTGGAAGACTGTCACCGATTAAATCTGCATAAAGCAAAGGATAAGCGACTTGATAGAGCTGATGTACTTCTGAATCATTTAAATCACTCAGATCTTTTACTAGCTCTTGAGCAAGAGTAATAGATTTAAGAGTATCACCAGCAAGGGAGCTTGCCCCAGCTAAAAATTTCTTATCAAAGGTTTCTGGGTGCCTTAAAGCTTCAGATTCTATATGATCAAAGCTTTTCGTAATATAAAGCTCAGCCATTTCATCGCCATACTGCTCTCTCAATTTAGCTTCCGTAAACAGTTCTGGCATTTTCCAAGAACTAAGATGCACTATAGAAGACTTACTTGGTAATAAATACCATTTCTCTTTACTAAGCTTATTCGTATCTAATATATCTTTAGCTCTAAAAGCATAATAATCAAGTGGGTG
>JBJTTW010000035.1:0-738 GCA_046080385.1 bacterium | reverse complement strand
ATAAGCTTCAGCAAACTTAGCACAATGAATCAAATAGATCTAATTTATACAGAGTATCCAATTTACGGCTACAGAAGGATCTGGAAAGAACTACTAAGGCGTGGTGTTTGGATTGGACGAGACCGTGTTTTAAAATACATGCAATACATGGGGATACGTGGAATATTTCCAGGTAAAAAGACGAGTATTTCAAACAAAAAACACAAGAAATATCCTTACCTACTCAGGGATTTAGAGATCAAGAAGCCCAATCAAGTTTGGTCAATGGACATAACTTACATCAGAGTTGAGAGTGGTTTTTGCTACTTAGCAGCAATCATAGACTGGAATTCAAGGTATATTTTAAGCTTCAAATTTTCTAATACTTTAAGTACAGATTTCTGCATAGAAGCACTAGAAGAAGCTTTAACAGAATATCCTAATCCAGAAATATTTAATACTGATCAAGGAGTTCAATTTAGCAGCGAGGCATTTACTAAAATTTTATTAGGTAAAAATATTCAAATTTCAATGGATGGCAAGGGCAGAGCATTAGACAATATAGCTATAGAAAGGTTTTGGCGAAGTCTAAAATATGAAGATGTTTATGTAAATCGTTACCCATCAATCAAAGAGGCTAAAGAAGGCATTGCTAAATACATTGACTTCTACAATAATACTAGGCTTCACTCAAGCCTTGATTACGGAACGCCGCTAGAAGCCTATGCTGGAGTATTAAACAGCACATAGTATTTTTTC
>JBJTTW010000034.1:0-1745 GCA_046080385.1 bacterium | reverse complement strand
GAAAAATGTTATTGGTTTTTTTGGAGATGCAATGCAATCCATCTACGATGATGGAATCGGGGACTTAAATGAATATATTGAAAAAAGTGCCATTCAAGAAATAAAAAAAGAACAAAATCGAAGAAACCCACAATTAGTAATTGATCTAGCAAATAAATTAAGGACTGATTGTATAACTCAGAAAGCCTCAAGTGATATAAAAGCTCCTAATATGCAAGATCATCAAATCAAACAGGGGAGTGTTTTATTTATATACTCTCAAAATGGTGGTATTGAACAATTAAAGATCTTTCTCTCAAATGAACATGGGTGGGACTTCTCTGATTCATCAAAGACGAAGGAATTAAATCTAACTCATAACTTAATAGCAGAGAAGGCTGGCTTTAAAACTTTAATGGATATTTATGATAAAGATCCTATTATCGCTCTAAAGGATGACATTTTAGAAAGATGGAAGACAAGCAAATCTATTCACATTAACGAAGAGGATTCATTTGATCAAGTGGTTGATCAGATGCAATTGCGGAACAAAGAAAGGCAATTAAAGAAGGAGGTCTTATTGCATAAGCATCCTGAGCTTTATAACTCCTTAAAAGATAAGCCTTTCAAAGAGGTCAAAAAAATATATTTTAGTAAAGATCAATTAATAGATGATAAAAAGCAAGACGAAAATGATGAGAATAAGAAGGGATCAAAGAGAGATAATCTAATTAATCATCTGTTTAAAATCCAGAATAATATAAACCTTTATCAGGCGAAACAGTACAATGAATTTCTGAGAAAAACTGAATATGAAATTAAAAATATTGAGAGCAAAATTGCATTAAAAAAGAAGATAGAAGAGCTAGCTAATACGGATGATAAAACAATTGAAGAGATAATTAAGCTAGCCAACGAAAGTGGTATTTGCTTAATTGACGATAAGCTCGATAATTTTAAAAATCACAATGAATACTTGTATAATCGTGTCGAAGGCGTTAAATTCAGTGAGTTTCAAAAATTATATGAATATTTGGAAGGAAAAACCCCTTTTTCAACCCAACATAAAACTAAGGGTTCAGAATACGATAATGTATTAGTTATTTTAGATAATGGTAATTGGAATAAATATAACTTTGAATATTTATTTGCTCCACTAGAAAAAAATTCAGATTCAACCGATAGAGTCTTAAAGCGGACACGAAAGATATTCTATGTCTGCTGCACGAGAGCCAAGGAAAATCTAGCAGTGTTTTATCATGAGCCTAGCGAGGCGGTTATCGAAAAAGCTAAAACATGGTTTGGGGAAAGTAACGTTATTAATCTAGGCTGAAGTGCGTAACTGCGTAACGGCGGTTTAATTACCCACCGAGTGGCGAATTAATTACCCACTTAACGGCGCATTAATGACCCAGTTTAGCGATATATTTTTCCGTAAAGGATGGAGATTTAGAGATGTCAAACAGGAGATTTAGTGTGAACATAATTAAAGAGATAAAACGGCTTAATGAAGCGGGTTCCAACAATACCGAGATAGAAAGAGTATTAGGAGTAAGCAGAAAGACAGTTAGAGGCTACCTGCAAAAGCTAGAAAATTTAGGATTAAGCTTTAAAGATATTGAAAAGCTCTCTGTATTAGAGCTTCAGCGTAAGCTTTTCCCAAGCAATCGAGGAAACAAAAAAAAGATTCAGCCTTGCTGGCAATTCATTTATCAAGAATACCAAAAGAAAAATGTAACTTTGCAGCTTCTTTGGTACGAATTTGT
>JBJTTW010000033.1:0-811 GCA_046080385.1 bacterium | reverse complement strand
TTACTTTCTCAGTCGCCCACGTCGTTTCGGGAAATCTCTTTTAGTCTCCACTCTAGAAGCTATATTTAAAAATGAAAGAGAGCTTTTTAAAGGCTTATGGTTAGACAGTTCTGATTATGAGTGGAGGGAGTACCCAGTTATCAAGCTAGATGTATCTGCGGTGGATAAGAATAGTGTAGAGGAGTTAAGGGATGGGCTAAAATTAGCAGTCTTAGATCTAGCAAAGGCTTACGCTGTCACTCTTGAAGATACACAAAGTCCAGTGAGGCTTTTTCAGACATTGATAAGAGAGCTCGCTAAAAAGTATGATGCTAAAGTAGCAATTTTAGTAGATGAATACGATGATCCGATAATCAAGCATATATCTAATCCAGAATTGGCTTTACAGATGCGAGATTTACTGCATGATTTTTATAAGATTATAAAATCAGAGGACGCAAATATTCGCTTCGTTTTTTTAACTGGCGTAAGTAAATTTTCTCGTACTTCAATATTTTCAGGTTTAAATAATTTAAATAATATTTCGATGCAGGAGAAATACGCTTCCATAGTGGGAATCACGCAAGAGGAATTAGAGCGAGATTTTTCCCCGTATTTAGATTTAGTCGCTGAAAAGCATAAGACCACTAAGGATAGAATTTTAGAGCAGCTAAGGCACTGGTATAACGGCTATAGATTTTCAGAAGCAGAGCAGCGTGTTTATAATCCTTTTTCTACTCTGTCTTTTTTTGATACTATGAAATTTACTAATTTCTGGTTCGCTACGGGTACTCCATCATATTTAGTAAGTTTAGTTAAACAGCATAATCCA
>JBJTTW010000032.1:0-1358 GCA_046080385.1 bacterium | reverse complement strand
CAAATGCATAAGTTTTGCCATTAATCTTGACTAAAACCTCTTTCTTTTCTTCATCTACTTTAATTAGCTTTGGCTCAGTAGCAGCAAAGATAGGCATGCCAAATAAATTTATTATTAACATTATTGCAATTAAGATAGCAGCAAAGCGAAGCATGGGAATATTATATATGAAATTAGTTGATATAATAATATTAGGATATTTGAATATGTTTAGTTCACGATTTTTGTTTTTGTTCATTCTTTTTGCTTTATGTGTTTCTGAGTTGAAAATCTCTGCCACTCAGGGATATATGGATCAATATAATGCTAATCCTTATGCTAAGCGTGCTTATAAGGGTAATTGTGCTTTGTGTCATAACAGTTCTAGTGGTGGTGACTCTAGAAATAGTTTCGGCGAAGATTTTGAAGCAGCTGGTAAGACTTTTTCTAAGAAGTTTATGACGGGGCACTCTGAGTATTTTAATATTCCAGAAGGTGGTTTACTCTCTGCTGTTAATTGGCTGGTCACAGTGACGAATCTAACTCCTACTACTACAGGATCTTTGAGTATATCTCTAAATAGTATTCCTAAAAATTTATCTAATGGATCTCATCTGGATTATAAAATTAGTGCTTCTAAAGATGTTTTAAAGTATCTAAGTTTTTCGAAGACCTTGGGTACTATTAATATTACTGATGCTAGTAATATTTCAGTAGATCAGGTTACTATCACTCCTACTACTAAGCTTATAAGCCCTGCTATTGCAAAGAAATTAGCGAAGAAGCCACTGAAATTCTCAGTGTTACTTATTCCTTATGAAAGTGATGCTAAGACTTTAGTGCCATCTGAGCAATCGAAGCAGGTGATTCAAGTTAACCCAACAACTCCATAGTTTTTATTAGGATAATTATATGAGAAAAAATATTTTAATCACTCTTCTTTTATCATCTTTTTTCTTACCGTCACTTGCTGGTATTAAAGAAGGTAAAGAGATATTTTTTAGTCGTCAAGGCACTTACGGGACTTGTGCTACTTGCCACCCAGGTGGGGGAACTGCTGGTAAGTGGGATGCTAAGACGAAAACCATTGGAAATGTTGGAAAGAAAATACCCGATCTTCATGGTATTAGCTCAAGGCGTACTCTAGAACAGACTCGCAGGCTTGCAGGTCTTTATGCTAAAGAGTTTGAGATTAAGCTCTCTGCTGCTGAGCTTGAAGATGTGGTGATGTGGCTTTATATGGCAAATAAATAAAGATTATGAATTTTGTTAAATACTTTAGTCTATTTATTTTTTGTTTCTTGTTTTTAAAAAATCAGGTTTCTGCTAAATATACGCCTTTAAGTCTTTCATCTAGAAAGATTTTAAAATCTAAATGT
>JBJTTW010000031.1:0-4262 GCA_046080385.1 bacterium | reverse complement strand
TTATAAACTTCTCTTTAGCAAGCTCAGCGGCTTCACTCGCTTCTTCAATCTCCTGACAAAGTTTTATTTGTTTTTCTATAGATGAAACATCAAGAGTACCATTGTGTAAAGCTGTTATGTGTTCTTTAATAGAGTCAGATTCAGTTTTACGAAAGAGTTTTATAAGAGCTTCTTTAATAAAATCAAAATCAAGAAAAAAATAAGGGCTCTTAATAGCATCTTCTAAAGTATATTCGTCATTACTAGACAAAAGAATATTTTCAAAGCTGAAAACCAGTCTGGATGACAGGCTTGGAATTAAAAAGATACACTTAGTGGGGGTTAGTTTTAGTAGTGCGGAGCGTAATATTAGTGAGTATTTGGTGGAGGAGTATAATTAGCAAAATTTTTTAACTGAGCTAACCTAGAATCTCATGATCCAGATTTACAGAAATTTGAGTCAGAGATTAGATAGTATGAATGGATTTACAAAGTAGACATGACTCCGAAAATGGCGTACAATTATGGAGTTGTGTCCGAGGGTTTAGCTACTGTGAATTCTGAAAAAAAACATGCTGAGTTTCAGCGTTTTCTTAAGCTGCCAAAGAATCAGAGTTTTTTTCTTTTTGGTCCTAGGGGTTCTGGTAAAAGTACTTTAATAAATAATAATTTTAATAATAGTAAAACTATGCTGCTTAATTTACTTGATCCTGTCCTTGAGGAGAGGCTCGCTCGTAATCCTAAGCTTTTAATTGAGATGGTTAATGCTGCTGGTAAATCAATAAATCATGTTTTTATAGATGAAGTACAAAAAATTCCTAAATTGTTAGATCTCGTTCACTTGCTTATAGAGACTACTTCTTTAAAATTTATTCTTACAGGATCTAGTGCTCGTAAGCTTAAACATGGAGGAGCTAATTTGCTCGCTGGTAGAGCCTTTGTTTATAATTTATATCCTTTTAGTTTTTTTGAGCTTAATAATCTTTCATTAAAACAAGTGCTGGAGTGGGGTCTACTGCCAAAAATATTCCACCTCAGATCTAAAGACGAGAAAACTAGATTTTTACAAAGTTACGCCTACACTTATTTGAAAGAGGAGATTTGGGCGGAGCAGTTTATTAAAAATTTAGATCCATTTCGCTATTTTCTGGAAGTCGCTGCACAAATGAATGGTAAGGTCTTAAATTTCTCTAATATTGCTAGGGACACTGGTGTAGATGATAAAACGGTGAAGAATTATTATTCAATTCTGGAGGATACGCTAATTGGTTTTAATTTAAATCCTTTTAATCACTCTTTTAGAAAGCGTTTGAATGGCAAGCCTAAGTTTTATTTCTTCGACACTGGTGTCGTTAGAGCTTTACGTAATATTTTAAATGTCAGTTTAGAGGAAAGTACTTCTCTGTATGGTGAGACTTTTGAACATTTTATTATTCTTGAATGTATAAAGTTAGCTAATTACTTCAGACCAGATTATAGATTTAGTTATTTAATGACGAAAGATGGTGCAGAAGTAGATCTTATAGTCGAAAGACCGGGTAAAAAGTATCTCTTTATCGAAATAAAAAGCTCTAAGAATGTTTCTGAATTTAATTTAAATACATTAGCTAAACTTAGTGAAGATTTTAATGCAGCTTCTAGTTTGGGTTCTGAAGCGCTTTGCTTTTCTAATGATGACTGTAAGCGAAAGCTCGCTAATGGTGTGATGGTTTATCCTTGGCTGGAGGGGTTAAAGAACGCTATCCCAAAGATTCTGGAAAAATGATTTACTGGGATCAAGAAGACCTTCTTTCTTTTTCTTTTTATAAAAATAGTGGAAGAAGTAAAAAAAAGAATAAATGGGGAAGGTGGCTAGAATTAGAGCGTTTATAATAAGTTCCCAGTTCCTACTAATCATTTGAATTCACCTTTTTATCATCGTATTCCGATAAAATTTCAAACCCTCTCATGACGAATCGTATACCTAAAATTCCTAAAAGTAAAGAGATGAGAAATTGTTTTAAATCTAGCTCTGTAAACTTATAGTTATAATCTGTTGCTAAACGAAAAATTATGGTTGAAGGGGCGCTAAACATTGCAAGGCCTGCATATTTTAAAATATCTGCTTTGTATTTTAAAGATTCTGGAACATCTTTCATTTAATTAAGCTTCGCAAAAAATCAGAAAATTTCTCCCGAGTTTGACAGTATATACGCATTGTAAAATTCTAAAAGTCTTACAGGGCGGGGCTTTCAGCGTTTTGGGGTTAAATTTGTATTGCATTTGTAGTGGCATTATTGTTAATACGAATACATTTAATACTTTACAGTGATTTGATTTAAATATATACTAAGTACTGTGTTTATCAGACTAAAAGGTTCCCCAACAACGAAGAAGAAATACATCCAGATATGTAAATCTTTTAGAGAGGGTGATAAAGTACGCCAGAAGGTAGTTGGCTCACTTGGAGCAGTTGATGATTTACTTGAAGCTGGCGAAATTGAAAAGATCGCAGAATCGCTAATGGCGTTAACGGGAAAATCCTTTTCCACAGGAGTTAAAGAATTAAAACGTTACCAATGGGGAGCAGTAAAAGTAATAGAGAAGCTGTGGAAGGTGTTTGAGCTAGATATTTTTTTTAAGAAGCAGCTAATTAATACTGAGTTCAATTTTAAAGGGACAGTACAGCTATTAACAATAGATAGATTTATGAATCCAAGAAGTAAGCTTAAGACTTATGAAAATGCTTCTAGGTATTTAGGGGTTGAAGACCCAGACTTGCAGCATATTTACAGATCACTGGAGATTTTAAGTAACTTAAAACCAAAGCTAGAAAAGCATTTATTTGACATAAACAAAAAGAAATTTGGAATGAATGTAGATGTTGTTTTTTTTGATGCTACTACGCTTTACTTTCATAGTGATAAAGAAGATGAATTAAGAAAATTTGGTTTTAGTAAAGACTGTAAATTCAATGATGTTCAAGTAGTCATGGGATTACTAATGGATGAAGAAGGGCGTCCTATTGGCTTTCAAAGTTTTCCTGGTAATACCTTTGATGGAAAAACTTTACTTAAAGCTCTTTCAGAGTTAAAAGAGACTTTTCAAATTCAGAAATTAATCATAGTTGGTGATAGGGCTATGTGTAATCGTATGAATTTAGCAGCAGTAAAAGAAGCAGGTTATGAATATATCGTAGGCAGTTCGATTAGAAAGCAGAGTGCAGAGATAAAAAAAGAGATATTAAATGAAGAAGGCTACAGAACATTAGTTAAAGACGAGTCTAATTTCAAGTTTAAAGAGATAGCCGTTAATGGAGAACGTTTAATCGTAAGCTGGTCAGCAGATAGAGCAAGGAAAGATGCTTACGATAGAGAAACATTAGTAGAAAAAGCGAAAGAAGTTTTAGAAGGAAAGTCTAAGCTTAGAAAACCAGGGAAGGCAAAATATTTAAAATTAGACGAAGAAGTTAAGTATTTAGATGAGGCTAAAATATTTTCTGATTCACAGTGGGACGGGTTTTACGGAATACTTACAAATGTAGAAAAAGATTTAAAGAGTGATGAAGAGATATATGATGCTTATCATCAGCTTTGGAAGATAGAAGAATGTTTTAGAACCTTAAAAAGTCATTTAAAAATTAGACCAGTATATTTACGCAAACCAGAAAGAATACAAGGGCATCTTGTACTTTGTTTTTTAACTTTTGTATTTGAAAGGCACTTGGAGATTGAGCTTAAAAAACAATCTAAATGGACTACCCCTGATAGGCTTAGGGCTGCCATCTCTGATTTGCAAGCCAGCCTAGTGGAAATCAATCAGAAACAGTATTTGCTTAGATCAGAAATCGACCCTCACGCTAAAACCATTCTCGATATCCTCAAAATACCTACTCCGCAGGATCTTACCCTGCTCTCGGAGTTTTAATATCTAGCTTTAAGTTCACTACATTTACTGCATTTCTTGAAATGTAGTGCTTTTTCACATAGCACCAAACCTTGAAATGCCCACTCCAAAGCCTTTCTTTATGTATATACTGTCAAAAACGGGAGTTTTGGCGGCGGGTTTAAGATTGACAATTTGTTTTAAAAGCCTGTCATTATCTATGATATAGGCGACTTGAATATTTCTAAATAGTTTAAAGACCCATTTCATAGTGGGTTGTTGAGTAGGTTTTTTAGTTTGCGAAGGAATAGTATTGCCTGTTTCCACTAGAATTTTTCTAAGTTTCTTTTCTGCGATAGCATAGACTAGTAAACAAAGACACATTATTACAACTAATGCACGAATCCTCGATTCTTTTT
>JBJTTW010000030.1:0-4470 GCA_046080385.1 bacterium | reverse complement strand
TAGCATTAGTAGGTAACGCTTAGAAACTAATATGGGCGTGTAGCGAAACTCCAATTTCTGCGTTTTCGTCGTCCTCATGATCCTCATGCACACCTAGTGCACTGCGGTCATTCGTCCTCCTCAGCCTTGAACTTGTTCGTTTGGCTACACGCCCAATGTACAGTATTTATCAGTCTTAGTTAATAAATTTTTTAAACCAAGGACTAAAGAGCAGGCATTCATAAACAGGAGTTCACTTAAGCGTGCAATGCTCATCTCTCTGTATACTCGGACCAAGTTTTTTATCCTGAAGGGCTTTACTGTACTGCTTTAGTTCAAGAATAGAGCCATCACATTTATGGATTTTAATGAAATTAGAGACACCGCGAGCAGCTAAAGGTAGACCGCCAGTGATTACTACACTGTCACCGTGATCAACGTAGCCACCTTTAATAAGGTGTTTCTCTATATTGTAAATAGTATGAGTCGTTTCCTCGACTTCATCGAAGTATATAGGAAGCACTCCCCAAACCATAGATAAGGAATTATAGGTAAATTCATAAGTCGTCGCCGCGATAATTCTTGCTTCAGGACGCAGTCTAGAGACCATCATCGGACTTTTCCCAGAACAAGAAAATACTACTATGTTCTCGATATGCTGTAATTTAGAAAAAGTCTCAACGGCTTGAGCTATCGCATAACGATTAATATCGTCTGTCTGATTAGGGTCTAAGTCTTTAAGGTTACGTCTCTCAACTTTAATCTCACCAGACTTTTCTACTTCTAGAGCGATTTTCGCCATCATCTGAATAGTCTCTTTAGGGAAGGCACCAGTGGCAGTTTCATTAGAAAGCATAATGGCATCAGTACCATCAAGAATAGCGTTCGCTACATCTGAGACTTCTGCACGTGTAGGAAAGGGTTTCGTAATCATCGAATCCATCATCTGCGTAGCGGTGATAGCAAATTTCTTTTTATAATTAGCTCTGCTGATGATCTGCTTCTGTATCATCGGAACTTTTTCTGGTTCTAACTCTACACCTAGGTCACCACGCGCTACCATTACGCCATCTACTACATCTAAAATTTCGTCTAACTCAGCCACAGCTTGTGGTTTTTCGATTTTGGCGATTACTTTAATCGGCAACTGGTCTACATTGCACTCGTCGATTAGTTTTCTGAGTTCTAGTACATCATCTGCCGTCTTAACGAAAGATAGGGCGATGAATTCAGCTGAATTTTTAACTGCTTGAACTATATCTTCTCTGTCTTTATCTGTTATAGAAGCTAAATTAGCTTGATGCGACTCTGGAAGATTCACTCCCTTATTAGATTTAATGACCCCACCGAAGAGGACATTACATTTAACATCATTACCTTTAACTTCTGTAGCGCAAAGCCTAATTAAACCATCGTCTATAAGGATTCGCTGCCCTGCAAGAACATCTTTAGTAAGAGCTGGGTAATTACGAATAAAAATTCTTTTTATTGAAACTGTAGGCGAATAATCTGCAGTATCGGCATCAGAGGTTAGAATAATTTCTTCGCCTTGTTTAATAGGGACTCCATCATCTGGCAGTGTCCCAGTCCTGATTTTAGGCCCCTGGATATCTACTAAAATACCTAAAGGTCTTTTTAATTCTTTAGCGATTTTACGCACTCTATTAAGTCTTTCTGCTCTTGCATCCCAGTCCCCGTGGGAACAATTAAGCCTAGCTACATTCATTCCAGCAAGGATAAGTTCTCTAATAGTCTCCTCCGTTTCAGAAGCTGGTCCTAGTGTCGCTACTATTTTAGTTTTCGGGGTATTTCTCAAATCGAGGTTAGACATATGATATTTTTCCTAATATGCTAGAAGCCTTAGCACCAGTGGAGCTTGGAACATTGTTAGCCATCCTATTATAGCTTGTATAGGCTAGTAAAGAGAATAAAATCGCTTCTTTATACTGACTCATAATCCCGCACTGTTGATGATCGCTAAAAGTTATAGCTGGATTTAGTTCCTTTAGTTTTTCTGTAAGAAAATTATTATTAATGCCGCCTCCAGAAATTAATACTTTACTAATGGGGTATTTTTGCAGCTCTGTACTAATAGTCTTCGCTGTTAAGTAAGTAGCTGAGCTAATAATGTTCTGGGTGTTACCTAAATCTAGAAATTTATCTGCAAATTTGTGATTGAAAAGCTCTCTGCCAGTGGATTTAGGGGGAGGGAGCCTGAAGTACTCGGTGTTCTTTATAAGATTATCGACGAATTTTTCATTGATTTTGCCTTTAAAAGCTATTTCACCATTTTTATCAAAAGGTTTACTGTAGAGCTTTTGGCAGAGATTATCGATCAAGGTGTTACCTGGTCCAGTGTCGTAAGCTATGCAGGGAGAGTCTTTTACTAAAACTGTGATATTCGCGATACCACCAATGTTTAAAGTAGCGATATTTTCACTATCAGATCTGACTAATCTATCGTCTAAAAAGCTAATTAAAGGTGCACCACCACCACCACGTGCCATATCTGCTGGTCTGAAGTCTGAGATCGTATCAGTGTTAGTGAGATTAGCTATTATAGATCCCTCACCTAACTGCCATGTACTTTCCTTACCGTGGAAAATAGTCTGTCCATGAATGCCGATAAGATCTATCTGTTCATTATGTTTTTCTTTAAAAGAATTTATACTCTCAGCGAGGAAACGGCTAAAGGCGAAATTTAGATTAGAGATTTCATCTAAATTACCGTTCTGTTTATTTATAAGTTTTTCAAAGATGCTTCTAAGTATAGGGTTGAAGGGAACGCTGTCTTCGCGAACCACTGAGTAATTTTTAAGATTATGAATGTCGTGCCAGTCTATTAGCGCAAAGTCAACTGCGTCTATTGAGGTACCAGTGTTAACGCCTAGGACTCGCATTTAAAATTATTTATTGAACTCGTGCATGATGATCTGTAGGCTTCAAAATGATCTATGATTTTTAAAGCACTATGATTAAGTAATAAATTATACAGGATTGACATATCTGATGAATATTTCATACTTTTTTGTTTGAGATTCTAGATTATGTGGCGATCTCTTGTTGAGGTTTTATATATTTAAAAAATTTTTTAAAAGCTGATGACCATATTCAGAGAGTATCGACTCTGGGTGATACTGAACACCGAAGAGATTTTTAAAATCTTTATGAGTAACAGCCATGACTAGTTCATCTGCGGTTTTAGCGATTACTCGTAAATTAGAATCCTGAATACTAGATCTATCTATGACAAGTGAATGATAGCGAGTCGCAGTGAAGTGTTTAGGAATATCTCTAAAAAGCTCTGAACTCTCGTCGTGCTCTATGACACTGGTTTTCCCGTGCATAAGATAAGGAGCTTTAATAACTTCTCCCCCGAAAGCCTCTCCTATAGCTTGATGCCCGAGGCAAACGCCGAGGATCGGGATTTTCGCTGCTAATAGTTTAATCGACTCGATACTGAGTTTAGAATCTTTAGGCTTACCCGGACCAGGTGAAATGAGTATATGGGTAATATTTTCTGCTTTTAAAAAGTTTTCTAATTCAGAGATGGGGAATTCATCATTCCTGATTACTTGTACATCAGCTCCTATCTCTCCTAAGTACTGGACTAGGTTATAAGTGAAACTGTCGTAATTATCAATGACTAGGACTTTAGGAGGCATCTGCTTTAATGATACAAGACTATCTTAATGGCTTAACAATTTATTAATGCTAATTTAGTAATACCTTAAAATATGAGGAGGGCGTGTTTATGCGTTCATTAGAACATGATCTAGGGAAGAGGAGTCCTTTATTTCTTGAGTTTAATGCTGGAGTGAGCTTTAATCCAAGAGCTTATACGGCTTTTGATTTTAATAAGACTCCAGTTCCAGAGAATCTTGTTTTGGCTTCGCCAGCGGCTGCACCAGGCAATACACCAGGCAATACACCAGGCAATCCACCAGAAGCTTTTTTTACTAGTTCAGTAAATAATCCTAATACAGCTTACTCTTTTTATAATAATGTTAGTCTTAAACCTTGGACGCCTGCTGATTCCGCTAATGCTTGGGCTGGTTTGGGGGCAGAGCCATTGAGTTTTGGGACTGATGGTAATATAAAATTTGATTCATCATCAGATAAACCTTTAAATGTTTATGAGGAAGCTAATAGGCAAAATGCAGAAACTGAAGAACAAATAGCAGAGTCTAATGCAAAACGGCAAGAGGCGAATGCTAAAAATACTGAAAAGCTACTTCTAATGTTAGGCCAACTTTTTCAACTGGTAGCGAAGGCGCTTTCTGATAATAGTGATACTGCTTGATGATTGACTGACTCTGAAGGAGTTTCACAATAGTGCCTTATTATATTTAATATTACCAAAGCTTAACCTAATTTAGATAAGTTACTATCATGAATCCGTCTATAATAGCGAGTTTTTTTAATGGATTAACAGATCCACAGAAGCAGGTTTTTGAAAAATCAATTAAAGAGGCTGATGTAAATCGTGAT
>JBJTTW010000029.1:0-3863 GCA_046080385.1 bacterium | reverse complement strand
AGATGATAAACAATCTTACGACGATGCAGTCGTCAATATCAGCGAAACGTAATCGCCTCTCTTCTGACTATAATTTTTTAACTGATAGTAAATTCAATTTCGAAAAGGCTAAATCCAATGTGATGGATGCTGATATTGCAGCAGAATCTTCAAAATTAACAGTAAATCAAGTTCTGCAACAATCAGCTGTATCTTTATTAGCACAAGCTAACTCATCACCACAATTAGCTTTAAGCTTAATACCATAAAGAGTAGTACAGCATAAAATCTTTAATTTCCCACACACCCACACACACCAAAAAAAGCGAGGCTCACACCTCGTTTTTTTTTAGAGACCACTCCACAGCTCCATTTTCTGCGTTTTCGCCGTCCTTAATTAGAAACTTGAAGAAACTCTGGTTCGATTAAGCCGAAGTCACCATCTTCTCTCTGGTACACGCAAGCAATCTTATTAGAAAATATGTTTAAGAACATATAGAAATTATGACCACAGTCTTTCAGCTTACCTACAGCATCCTGTGGATCTAAAGGCTCCATTTTAAATCTCTTAGTCTTAATTATTTTAGGTTCATTATATGACTTCACTTCTTCGACGAAGTCCTCTGGGACAGCCATATCTGCTTCTTCGATATTAGTTAAATATTCTTCATCATAACCGAAAGCCTTAATACTCTTACCACGCTGAATGCTGTTATAGATACGCGTTTTAAATTTTCTCATCTGTTTTTCGATCTTATCTACGACAGTATCTATCGCAGCGTATACATTATCCTCGGTAGAATGGCATCTAATAACGTGGCCGCCCTTAAGATTAATAGTTACCTCTGCTTTTTGATTATTACTTTTATGATTTTTTATAACACCAAGAACTACTTTGATCTGGTGATTCTGGATTAAGCTGTCGAAGTGCTTATGCACTCTATCTATTTTAGTTTCTGCATATTCCTTCAATGAAGGAGTCATATCTATGTTACTGGATTCTATTAAAGTTACTGATATAGTATTCATGCAATAATTATAACATTTAGCTCTTATGGGACTGTTACCAAACTACAATTTCTGCGTTTTAGCGATAGTCCCTTTATCCAAAAACAGCCGCCGCCGATGTTTTCAGACCGTAAAACACTAAATTTACTTTACACTCTAGGAGACCTTTCTGGCATAGGTCCAGAAATTTTTTTTAAATTCACACGAAACCTAGAGCGTATTTCTGAGCAAGAGTGGCAGTTTAATAAAAATGTAAAAATCATCCTAGCAGATGACCTAAGCGAAGTAAAAAAAAATACAGCTCTTCTGAAAATCGGCGAAGCCTCTAATATCTCTGGTGAACACAGTTACCAGACTTTAGTTAAAGCTCATAGCCTCTGCCTGAGTGGTCTAGCAGACCATCTTATTACAGGTCCAGTATCTAAGGAGTCCTTATCTTTAGCGAAGCATCACTACAGCGGGCAGACAGAGCTTCTAGCTAAATTAAATAACCTTAAAGCCTCTGATGTTGAGATGTTATTTATAGCGAATGGGACTGCTCACAAACGTGCAAGTTCAAGGCTGAGGAGGACGAATGACCGCAGTACACTGTGCGTGCATGAGGATCATGAGGCGGGCGAAAACGCCGAAATTGGAGTTTGCGAGCAGTCCCTTAATGATTTTAGGATTATATTAGCGACTAGACACATACCCATAAATCAAATATCTAAAGAGCTTCAGAAAAATTTCCCTAAAGTTATCAAGCATTCAATAGAACTCCTAGACACAGTTTTCAATATTAAATCTCCCAGCATCGGCATAGCTGGACTTAATCCTCATGCTGGAGAAAATGGTTTAATCGGTGATGAAGAATCGACTTGGATGAATGAAGTAATAAAATCATTCAGAGATTCACATCCTGAAATCAATCTTACAGACACACTGCCAGCTGACAGCATATTAGCTCAAGCTGCTAGAGCTTTTTTAAAAGGCGAAGCTCTCGCTCACGACCTTTATATTTCTGCTTATCATGACCAGTGCTTACCACTTATTAAAGGCATCGCAGGGTATAACGCTATAAATATGACTTACGGCTTGCCCTACATCAGAGTTAGTGTAGATCATGGCTGCGCTTTCGATATAGCAGGTCAAGGTATCGCAGATCATTCAGCATTACTAGCCTGTACTAATTTCTGTATTCAGCAGTCACTAAAAAATAATCTTGATATCTACCAGAAATAATCAGGATACTGCGTAAAATCATCATGATATTTGAAATTTCAGACAAAAGCTCATTTTTTGGGTAAAATAAGCATAGTCTATATTTAGGAGAGCAACTAACAATTAATTCAACAAATTTTAAAGGTAACAACCCATTCGGCTTTAGAGGCAATAAAAGACCTAAAGTCTATGTCCCTCTCAATGAGTACATTAGGGCAAGAACACTTAGGGTTATAGATGCAGATGGCACTAATCTAGGTGAACTAACGAAGGAAGAAGCTTTAAGAAAAGCCCAAGACCAAGACTTAGACTTATTTGTAGTTTCTGATCAATCTGAAGTTCCAGTAGCTAGAATTTTAGATTACGGTAAGTATAAATTCGAACAGAGTAAAAAAGAGAAAGGCCAGAAGAAAAAACAGGGTGGCAACGAATTTAAGGAAATTAAACTCAGATATAATATCGATATCGGGGACTATAACACTAGACTTAACCAAGCTAAGAAGTTTTTAGAAAAAGGTAAGCGAGTAAAACTCAATCTCACCCTTAGAGGTAGAGAGATGCAGCATAAAGATTTAGCTGTAGATTTAGCTAAAAGATTCGTTACTGATTTAGCGAATGAAGGTCATGCAGAAGGTGAAGTCGGTAAGATGACTGGTAAATCTATGATAATATTTATAATTCCTGGTAATGATAAACCGAAGGTAAAAAAACTCGATACTGAGAAATTAGATCATGCTGAGAACGATTCTGAGAGCTAAAATTCATAGAGCGAAGGTTACTTTATGTGATCTTAACTATGAAGGCAGCATTACTATAGATAGAGACCTGCTTGAAAAAGCTGATATAAAAGAGTTTGAACAAGTCCAAGTCTTAAATATAAGTAATGGAAACAGAATTATTACTTATGCGATAGAAGGCGATTCTGGCGTTATCGGTATTAATGGTGCAGCAGCTAGGCTTTTTCAGAAAGATGATCTTGTCATCATCTGCTCTTACGCACAGGCATCTGAAGAAGAGATAGAATCTTTTGAGCCTAAAATTTTATTAGTAGATGAAAATAATCGAATTAAATCTAAAAATCTAGCCTTAACTTAAGGATTCGATGAAAAATGCTGTTTTTAGCATTTTTCGACCCCGACCGAGGTATAAAACCTAGCTCGGGGAGCGGATCCTTAATCTCTTTACCTGACAGTCCGTGATGAAAAATGAAATTTTTCATCACTTCCTTAAGTGATCCGCTGAAAAATGAAAATTTTCATCACTTCCTTAAGTTCTTGTGATATATTTTTTAGTTGTCGTTCTGCCAGATTTCTTAAGCCTAGTGAAGCTTATAATCAGTGCATATTAAAACCTCTTGGACGGTTAGCTCAGTTGGTAGAGCACTTGCTCGACACGCAAGTGGTCACTGGTTCAAGTCCAGTACCGTCCACCATTTTTAGTTTATTTTGCAAGGTGGGCTCAGCTATCACGGCAAATCCACGAAAGATGAATTAAATATTAAGTTGCAAGATGTTTTCAAGGTAATCCCTATTTGTTTTTCTGATTACCCATTAAGCTGCCCCTAATTTAATTTTATTTAGAGTAAGGGGTTTGAAGTAATTAACGGAGACATAGAGGAAGCGATCTAAAATTGCTCTTAGATCAAACCTTCTATTGAAGCGATATTGAAATTCAGC
>JBJTTW010000028.1:0-2742 GCA_046080385.1 bacterium | reverse complement strand
CGCTGAGTATTATGCTTTGGCGAAATTAGGTAAAACTATTATTAATCTTGATACTGTAACCGCTTAATATCATTTTGGAAAATTCTTTGATAGAATTTTTTGGAAAAATATATTGAAGCTCTCTTTGTAAAGTAGAGGGCTTCTTTTTTTTATAGTAAAAAATCTGAATCGGATTCTTTTATATTATTGATGACGGGAAAAAAATTACTGTGACTTTTGAGGGGTCAAAACAATATAATTTTCAAATGTAAATACGGTTCCTTGATGATTATTAAAAAATCATTCGAGAGTGTTGTTAACATTGATTGACCTGATAAAAAGAGGAAGTTAGAACATGAAAATAGTTAGAAAGTCGATATTAGTAAACTTAGTATTAGCAGTGATCTGTGGTACTTCGATGCCTTGGGCAAGATCAGTTAAAGCAGAATTTGCTCCATTGGAGTGTGTTTCTGGTAATTGCCAAATAATTACGCAAGTTCAGGACACAGATCTTTTAAAGACTTTTCCTGCTAGTAATACTAAGGTCAGATTGAGACTTGATACTAAAAACTTAGTACAACTCACATTCCGCACCAACTGCCCTTAAAACCACTCACTGAAAGCTTTTTGGGGTTTTTATTTGGAGGGTGCGGAATGTGAGTTTCTATGTACTCTGATACTCTACCAGTAAGCACTGTTCTAATCTTTGAGCTTTTTCTACGCTTACGAGCTTGGGCTTCTGCGTATTCTGCTGAATATGTACCGCTCGGATGCTTATTGCGCTTTAACTCAAGGCTTAAGGCTCCTTCGCTTATTCCTACTGACCTCGCGATATTCTTCTGTATCGGGATGAAAAGTAACATCGCCTCTATCTTCTGACGAACTGCTTCCGTGATATGGTTATATTTGCTTATTGTCAACTCCCCGATTTACAACTTAATATTTGATTACCTATGAAGCTGCCCCGATTTTAAGCTTAAAGCATTCTGAAATTGAATTTCCTTAATCATGTTTGATTTATATACTACATCAATGGCTAGTATTAGGGTTTAAGCTATTTTGTGGCAGCTTCATAGGTAGTCAGATAACTGGTTTATTAACGCAGTTTTATCAGGGCAGTAAAAAAATATACCAAGCGAGCTTCGCTAAGCGTGAATTTATTCCTGTAGCTAGAGCCATGAGTAATCATATAGCTAAAAGCTCTGGGAATTTCCTTTATACTTTACAGCAGAAATTAAAATCTAAGTTAATAGACCCTAGTATCAGCCTAAATTTCAGAGAGGATTTAAAAGATTTAGCGATTTAGCCGAATTTGCGTTAATACCACTAATGCAATGGTGGAATTTGCGTTAATACCGCTAGTATGTGGTATATTTTTCATTAGGCTGGATGAAAACATAGGGAATGGAGTTCCGCAATGGTACCCTAATGAAAATACCTAGATACATAAAAAAAGATATTCTTAGTCATCTTAGCTCTGAAACTAAGAAAAATAAAATTATCATTTTATACGGTGCAAGGCAGGTTGGTAAAAGCACTCTAGTAGACGGGATTTTAGCTAAATTATCTTTAAAGATTTTAAAGATTAATGCTGATGAAGTGAAATATCGAGAAGTCTTAGCGAGTCAAGATTTAAAAAAACTTACTTCTCTGGTCAAGGGATATGAACTTCTTTTTATAGATGAAGCTCAGAGAGTGGAAAATATTGGTATTAATTTAAAAATTTTGATAGATAATTTTAAAGATTTGAAAATTATTATTACTGGTTCTTCAGCGCTTGAGCTTGCAAATAAAGTCAAAGAACCGCTTACAGGTAGAACTATAACTTATAAGCTTTTTCCAATATCATTTCTAGAATTAGGGAAAAAATATTCGGATTTTGAATTGATGGACTCTTTGGAAGAAAGACTGAGATTTGGTTCATACCCTGAAATTTTTCATTATGAGACTGATCTTGACAGAAGAGACTATTTAAATGAGCTCGCTGAAGCTTATTTGTATAAAGATATTTTTGAATTAACTGATATAAGGCATACTGCTAGATTAAAAGATTTATTAAAGCTTTTAGCTTTTCAGATAGGTTCGGAAGTCTCACTCACTGAGCTAGGCCAGCAGCTCTCTATGTCTAAGGATACGGTTAATAATTATATTTCTCTTCTAGAACAGGCTTTCGTCTTATTTCGTCTCTCTGGTTTTAGTAAAAATCTTCGTAAGGAAGTTACCAAGATGGATAAGATTTATTTTTATGATTTAGGAATTAGAAATATTTTAATAGATAACCTTAAGCCTATGAAAGATAGAGATGATTTAGGTAAGCTTTTTGAAAATTTTTTGATGGCAGAAAGGTTTAAGTTTAATTCATATAAAAAAATATATGCAAATAGTTATTTCTGGCGAACTTATACTGGTGCTGAGTTAGATTATGTCGAAGAAAGAGAGGCTGAACTTTATGGTTACGAGTTTAAATATTCTCAAACTAAAATAGCGGCACCTAAGTCCTGGACAGAGACTTATAAAGCTGATTACAGGTTAATCAGTAAAGAAAATTTCTTGGATTTTATAAAATAGTTATTTAAGGATCCGCTGAAAAATGCTATTTTTAGCATTTTTCGACCCCGACCGAGGTATAAAACCTAGCTCGGGGAGCGGATCCTTAACCTCTTCACCTGACAGTCCGTGATGAAAAATTTCATTTTTCATCACTTCCTTAATTCGTTTCAAAGCTGACATTTGGAAAATCTTTTTTAAAACGCTGCAAAAGAC
>JBJTTW010000027.1:0-4902 GCA_046080385.1 bacterium | reverse complement strand
ATGATGCAGCAGAAGAAAAAGCAGATAGCGATTCTTATTGATGAGTATGGTGGTACTAGTGGATTAGTTACTATTGAAGATATAGTTGAAGAGGTCTTCGGTGAAATTAGTAATGAGTTTGAAGATCATTCACAGGTTCCTTTACTAGAACTCACGAAAGGTGTTTATAAAGTAGATGGTAAGCTAACTTTAAGAGAAATTAATGAGGAACTGGGTTCTGAGTTTGAGTCTGAGCATTATGATACTATCGGTGGTTTCATTTACGGTCTTTTAGGTACTGACCCCGTAATTGGCGCCCAGTTAGAGGCGAATGGTTTTATTTTAGAAGTATTAGAATGCCGTGATAATAGGGTACTGAAAGTTAAAATTAGCCAAAAAAAAACTGACACCGTGCCAGTAGAGTGATAGTCCCCTCGTGGGACTATTGCTGAACGTGCAGATTCAAGGCTGAGGAATCCGAAAGACCGCAGTGTACTGCTAGTACATGAGGATCTTGAGGGTGATGAAAACGCAGAAGATGGAGTTCGGCAATAGTCTCCCCCTCATGTTAAAATGCAAGCATGGTTATTACTGTATACGCCGCCCTCTTAGGCTTTTGGTATATTTTCTTAGTCTCTCAAGTTATTAGAGTGCGTATGAGCATTAAAGGGAAAGTTCAGGGACCTGAAAGCAAGAATCTTGCTTATGCTGTAAAAGCACACGCTAATTTTTCTGAATATGTCCCGCTGCCTTTAATTCTTTTAATCCTTCTTGAGATGCAGGAACCAAGCATGATTTATTTTAATGTCCTTGCTGGATTGCTCTGTATATCAAGGATTCTACATTCGATTAGCTTACTTTTCGTGGAGAAGATTTTAAATACTACGAAATTAAGAATGTTAGCGACGGCTCTCACTATAATAGTCGTTCTGATAACTGCTTTTAGTAATATAGTTCTTTACTTTATAACAGGTGACTCTGTTATAAATCCGCTTTAAGGCACCCTTTGAGAAGTCGTTTCAATTTATGGATATTAATTTCACTAAAACTTTATCAAAGGAAGCTTCTGGTTCTCCTTTCGTGAGGGAAACTACTCTGGATGGCAGTTCTACTTATAAAAATCTTGAATATAATGAGACATATCACTCTAGTATAGGCGCATACACAGAAGCCTTGTATAAGCATGTGCTGGCTTGTAAATTAGATGAGCTTGCGAGTAATTTCCTCATGGAGACTTCGCGAGAACCTGAAATTTCAAGTTTTCCAGTAATAAAAATTTTAGATGTCTGCTTCGGTCTTGCTTATAATTCAGGTGTGGCTATTCAAAAGATATGGGAAATTAATCCAGCTCAGAAAATAGAAATAATAGGTTTAGAAAATGATGCAGCGATTATCGCTGAACTGCCGAATATAGAAGTGCCAGAAGATTATTTATTTATCAGAGATTCAATCATGAAGCCGCTTGCAGAGCAAGCAAGGAAATTATTAGCTTCTCATAAGCTTAACGGCATACATGAGAGTAGCGAAAATAGAGAAAATGGAGTTTCAGCACGGTTTCCAGTTGCTGAATTAAGTTTAATTACAGAGAAATTCAATATAAAGATTTTAATAGATGATGCTCGTTATGCAGTTAATGAGCTTGAAGATAACTATTTCGACGCGATTTTTTTTGATCCATTTAGCCCAAAAACTTGTCCAGTATTATGGACAGAGGAATTTATTGCAGCTGTAATTAGTAAGGCTAAGCCTAAAGCCTACATCTCTACCTATAGCTCTGCACGTATAGCCAAAGATAATTTTCGTAAGGCAGGTTGTGAGCTGTTTGAAGGCCCTAAACTAAATCGCCGTAATGGAGGAGTCTTAGCTAGGAAAAAAGAGCCTAGCTGTTATTCCCAATCATCAACGATTACGCCTTTAGCATAATCAGTCGCACGGGTTTCAAAGAAATTAGCATGCTCTTTTCCATTAACCATGAGGTTCATCCAAGGTAGAGGATTTTCTTTAATATCATAAAGCCCTTCTAGGCCTAGATCTGAGAGCCTTTTATTAGCTATATATTTAAGATATTTTTTAACATCCTCGGGCTGTAAGCCTTCTACTGATCCTAAAGTGAAGCAAGTGTCGACGAAATTATTCTCTAAGCGAATCATTTCATCACAGGCTTTATAAATTTCATCTTTAAATTCTGGAGTCCAGATATCAGGATTTTCTTTAATGAACTGTCTAAATAAAGCACAGACGCCTTCTGAATGTAGAGACTCATCACGAATAGACCAAGTAATGATCTGCCCAACATTCTTTAACAATCCACGTCTTGGGAAATTCATAAGGATAGCGAAGCTCGCAAACAATGCGATTCCTTCCATAAATCCACCAAATACAGCTAAGTTTTTAGCTATTTCGTATCTACTTTCCGTTTTAAAGTTTTGAAGATATTCATATTTATTTTTCATCGCTTCATACTCACGGAAGGCACTGTACTCTACTTCTGGCAAGCCTAGAGTATCGTTTAGGTGAGAGTAGGCCCAGACATGCACTGTTTCCATAGAAGCAAAAGCTGTAAGCATCATGGCTATTTCAGGTTTAGGGAAGACTGGGATCAGGTGGCTATTATAGTTATTCTGTACTTCTATATCCCCTTGAGTGAAAAATCTAAGTACTTGGATAATTAAGTTAGATTCTTGAGGAGTAAGTTTAGTTTTAAAGTCAACCAAGTCATCAGCCATAGGAACTTCTGTAGGTAGCCAGTGGGCTTGCTGCTGTAATTTAAAGTATTCAAAAAACTGAGGATATTCAAAGGGCTTGTAATGATCTCTTGGCGTTAGCATACTCCTTTGACTGCTTTTAGCCATTTCACTTATCTTACTAGTCTCATCGACTTTACTAATTTCATTCACTGTAATTGGGTTCTCCGTAGTAGTTGTAGTCGCCATGTTTTCCTTTTATAGCTCAAAAAACCATATATAGTGGTTTTACCACTCTTAGTTATTTGAAAAACGCTAAAATTCTCGTGTCCTTCTAATATATCATCAAAGTGACTCTCCGAGACAGGTAAAGCAAACTTTCTTGATGAAAAAATAATAATCTTAGTAAGGAAATTTTTACTTGAAATTATCAAGATTATAAGGATGAATTTCTATTAAATAACTTGATTAGTTTTACAGATCTCTGAATAATAGTGATAACTAGCTTTCGGAGTTCTATTATAAGTTTCATGATCTACATGGATAAGCCCAAATCTCGGCTCCATACCTAACGCCCACTCGAAATTATCTATTAAGCTCCAATAGAAATAACCTTGAATATTTACATTCTCTTGAATCGCCCTATGAATGGCCTCTAGATGGCCTTTAATAAAATCTATTCGGTAAGCATCCTCTAAATCTTTATTTTCAGGACTGGTTTCTATATGTGAATAGCCGTTTTCAGTAATAAATATAGGTTTATTACCCAAGAGCTTTTTAAATTTCTCGCTGCTTAGGACCTTATATAAGCCTTCAGGGTATATTTCCCAGCCAAGTGAATTATGGGCGTGTAGCGGAACTCCAATTTCTGCGTTTTCGTCATCCTTATATTCCTTAAAAGTGCTCTGTAATTGCCCCCATAGAAGTGAATCTAATTGAGGGTTAGCTGGATCTTTAGCCTGTGTCGAAAATTTATAAATAAATCTAGTATAGTAATTCACACCTAAAAAATCTAAGCTGCCCATATCTAAGCATGACTCTATAAAACTGTAATTATGTAACTGATCTCTAATTACTGCTGGAACTTGGTCTAAATCTACTCTTCGCTTATATGGGCTGATATGAGATGTATTAGTTTCAGCTTTTGGCTTTATCTTAGGTTTATTAGTATTTCCAGTTTCTCCTTCTTGGGATTCTTGATATGACTGAAAATAGTACATATTCTGTGAAAAACCTACTTGGTGACTGGGGTTATACTCTTTTATGCTTTTATAAGCTAATTCATGAGCTGTAAGCATGCCTTGATAGGCTTTAAAATAACCGTTTAGATCATTCGTTTTACCAGGCGGCCAGATGCCGCTTTCATAACCAAAACCAAGAAAAATATTAGGCTCATTAAAGGTAATCCAGTAATGGATTTTCTCACCGAAATTTTCTAATAAAAATTTCACGAAGTTATTAAACTCACAGGCAGTATTAGGATTTTCCCAGCCGCCTTCTTTAGCTAGCCAGTTAGGTAGAACGAAGTGAACTAGTGTCGCAAAAGGTTTAACCTTTAATCCGTTTAAAAGTCTTTCATAGAAAGCTAAAGTCTCTTCATGGAAATCATCAGGTCCTCTATGTAAAGCCGCCCAGTTAAAAGAAAATCTATAAGCACCAGCACCTAAGTCGTTTATTAGAGTTAAATCTTCTTCTAATTTTTCATAATGCTTAACTGCTAGCCCTGCACCATTTGGAGATTTGACTTTCTCTGGTTTATCTAACCATTCTGCCCAGTCAGAGAGCTTTTCACGATACTCATCGGGATGACCTTCTATCTGAAAGGCTGCTGTAGCTGTCCCCCAGGTGAAATTAGTGGGAAATTCAATAGCTTTATTTTTTTCACTTTTCTTCTGTTTATTACTAAAAAAAAGACTCTCTTCTATTTTTTTAATGAGTTTAAAAATATCCATGTCTATATTTTATGCACAGAAAAAGTCTACTGGTTTCTAGTTAACTGAAAAATGTATAAACTGGAGTTAGGTAACAGCGTGAAAGAGTACTTTAAGCGTTCAGTGTGATTATGTTCTAGCACTATAGTGAGCTTTTAATGAATGTATTAAGTCAAGTTCTTTTCTACACTAATGGTAAAACTAGCTCGGTGGCTTTCTTGTGGTTTTAAAATTATGGCATTAGGTTTTAATGCTATTTCGCCCGCTCTGCCTTTAGTTTTTTTATTAAACTGTAATTCACTAGCATT
>JBJTTW010000026.1:0-8880 GCA_046080385.1 bacterium | reverse complement strand
CTAGTAGTTAAGGATCCGACAAACTACACAATTTTGATCAGGTAAACTAATTTACCTAGATCGCGAGGCTCTCTTAAGAGAGCCTCCCTCTTCTTCTTTAAATCTAACAATAATTTGTTAGATCTGTTTTAAAGATACAAGGATCATGAGGACGATGAAAACGCAGAAATTGGAGTTTGGCAACAGTCTCCTGTAATGAAGAAAGTCTTGGTAACTGGAGCTAATGGCTATATCGGTCAAAGACTGGTAATGTCTCTTTTGGCTCAAGGCTATAAGGTCGTTTGCGTAGTTAGAGATCTTTCTCGCTTTGATACCAAGCGCCTTTTAAATTTTGATCCTAGTTCGTATATTCCAGATGATTATATATCTCAGGAAAATAATTTAAGGGAAGGCAATATTGAAGTTATTCAGGGTGATTTTTTAAATTTAGATTCTCTGAAAAACATTCCCCGAGATATATCTATCGCTTATTATTTAATTCATTCCATGAGTAATAGTCAAGAAAAGGATTTTACTGAAATGGAAGCTCTGTCGGTGAAGAATTTTATAGAAAGCACTAAGGATACTGATTTGGAACAGGTAATTTATTTAGGTGGCATCGTTAATGATGAAAATCTTTCTCCGCATTTAAATTCAAGGCTTAATGTAGAAGCTACTTTACGCAGCGGTAAGTTTAATTTAACGGTACTGAGAGCTGCGATAATCATTGGTTCAGGCAGTGCCTCATTCGAAATCATCAGAGATCTTACTGAAAAACTACCTGTAATGCTTGCACCTAAATGGCTGAGTGTTAAATGTGAACCTATCGCTATTAAGAACGTTATTCAGTATCTTACTGGGGTTATTCTAAAGCCAGAAGCTTATAATAAAGTCTTTGATATAGGTGGCGGTGAAATACTTTCCTATAAAGAGATGCTCTTAGGCTACGCTAAAGTGCGTAAACTGAAACGCTGGATTATCACTGTGCCAGTCATGACGCCGAGGCTTTCATCTTATTGGCTTTATTTAGTAACGTCGACCAATTATTCTTTAGCTAAAGCTCTTGTAAGTAGTTTACGCAATGAAGTTGTTTGTAAACATAAAGGTATCGAAAAAATAGTGCCATTGAAACTCTTTAACTATAAGGATTCTATTCTTAGAACCCTCTATAAAGTTTCTCAGGATGAAATCCCATCCAGCTGGAAAGATGCTTGGAATCTGAAATCTACTAATATAAATTTTCATCTTGCAAATAAGCAAGCAGTACCAGAGTTTGGAATTCTGTTTGATTTACGTAAAATGGAATTTAATCGTAATGCTGAAGAAGTTAAAGCTAATGTCTGGCAGATTGGTGGTAATCGGGGCTGGTATTACATGAATTGGGTTTGGCAGATACGCGGTTATTTAGATAAATTCGTTGGTGGGGTAGGCTTAAGACGTGGACGTAGAGAAGATTTAGATCTTAAAGTCGGGGATTCTTTAGATTTTTGGCGGGTGCTTTACGCAAATAAAGACGAAGGGCATTTAATACTCTTTGCTGAAATGAAAATCCCTGGTGAAGCTTGGTTAGAGTTTAAAGTGACTGCTAATGGGACTGCTGAGGATGGAGGTGTTTTAGAGCAGAAGGCTACCTTTAGACCACGTGGCTTATTTGGCATAATTTACTGGTATTCTTTAGTGCCAGTGCATGAACTCATATTTAAGGGCATGGCGCGGAATATTATAAAGTATCATTAACGCAAGAACTGTGTATCTGTAACAGTCACTAAAAATAGAACCAGTGTCTTAAGCTCGGTAAAAATACTATTAAACTAAAACTACTAATCACCACTAGTAAGACGATAATAAAAGCTTTATTCTCGAAGAAAGCCTTTGAGATTGATTTATGTGTCCAAGATTTATTTACCAAGGCTAAGAAAAAGTTGCCGATTAATAAAGTTCCGAAGCTTAAGAGGCGAATTTCACCTTCTGGCTTTTTAGCTTGCACTGCTAGTAAATATACGCCTAGTACTAGTAATAGTACTGAAAAACCTTGTAAGACGCTGCTAATAAGCTTCTTGTGGTTTAGAATAGGTTCAGTAATTTTTCTAGGTGCTTTTCGCATAGAGTCTTTAGTCGCTGGTTCTGCTTCGAAAACTATAGAGCAGGTAGGATCAATAATTAATTCTAAAAAAGCTACGTGAACTGGAAAAAAAATAGTAGGTAAGCTACTGAAAATAACAGGTATTAAAGTCAAACCAGCTATAGGAATGTGTACGGCGACTATGTAAGACATAGCTTTTCTAAGATTTTCAAAAATCCTTCTCCCAAGCTTAATCGCTGAGACTATAGAAGAAAAATTATCATCTAATAATATTAAATCTGCCGATTCGCGTGCGACATTAGTTCCAGTGGCTCCCATGGCTATGCCAACATCACTAGATTTAAGTGCTGGAGCATCATTGACCCCATCTCCAGTCATGGCAATGATTTCTTGGTTTTTTCTTAAGGCATTAATGATTCTCAGTTTTTGTTCAGGGATGACTCTTGAAAAAATGCTGGTATTTTTAATTCTTTCTTGAAGCTCTTCGTCACTAAGTTCGGCTAAATCATTTCCAGTAATAAATTTATCGGAATTTTTTAACCCAATCTCTGTGGCGATATTTTGAGCTGTAACATGGTAGTCACCAGTTATCATGATGATTTTTATTCCAGCGCTATAGCAGTCTGCTACAGCTTCTTTGACACTTGGTCGAATAGGGTCGGAAAATCCAAGTAGCCCGCAAAATTCAAAATCTATGTCATGTTGCTGACTGGGAGCATGTTCTAATGTTGATCTTGATTTAGCAACACCAAGCACTCTTAAGCCTCTAGAGGCAAGATCAGTGGCTAAGACAGTGAGTTCTTTAACCTCATCAGTATTTAGGTGGCATAAGTCGAAAATCGCTTCAGGTGAGCCTTTAGAATAAAAAGAGAATTCATTTTTATCTTCGCTAGTCCAAGCCCTTGACATAGCAGATAGATCTTTAGATAAAGGATACTCTTGTATTAATTTCCAGTCCTGATGTAAATGCTCAGCGTCTACTAGATTAGTAGAAATCATGTTCATTAAAGCTCTTTCCATCGGGTCGAAGGAATTCTCTTTACTCGCTAAAATGGCGAACTCTATTAGATGATGAAACTTCTCAGGTAGAGGCTTTTCAGTTATTTTATAAGATTCTCCTTGATAAAATACTTCACTGAGTTTCATTTTATTTTCAGTAATAGTTCCAGTTTTATCAGAGCAGAGTACAGTAATGGAGCCCAGTGTCTCAATAGCAGCCATTTTTCGCGTTAGGACATTTTTCTGTGAAATGCGAAAAGCTCCTAAAGCCATGAAAATAGTTAAAACGGCTGGGATTTCCTCTGGCAGCATAGCTATCGCAAAAGTAATGGAAGTCAGTAGACCTTTAAGTAGATCATTCCTTAATGCAAAACAGCCTATTATCACTAAGGATAAAACTCCAGCGATGATAAGCATTCTATTGACTAATTTTGCGACTTCTAGCTGAAATCTTGAATCATTTTTGGTGATAGATTTTAGCGCACTGCCAATTTTACCTAATTCAGTGTTTTTACCAATGGCAATTATTTTTGTATAAGCCATTCCTTGAGTGATAAGCGTGCCATTGTAAACTACAACTCCTCCTTCCTCACCTGGCTTAGTGATACTAGATCCCTGTCCCCAAGTATTTTTCCTTACGGGTACAGATTCACCAGTGAGTGAGGATTCGTCGACCATTAGATTTGCGGTATTTAAAACTATGACGTCAGCAGCTACTTTATCTCCCTCGTTTAATATAAGGATGTCATCTATGACTAGTTCACGACTTGGTATATATAGTTCTTGAGAATCTCTTATAACAAGTGACTTAGGGCTGCTTAAATCTTTAAGTGAGTTTAAGGTGTTTTCTGTTTTCCATGACTGGAACAGGGTAATGCCTATAATTACAGCTACGAAGACTGATAGTATAAGTGCTTGTTCTAGGTCGCCTAAAATTATATATAATATGCAACAAAGAGCCAGTAATATAAACATTGGTTCTCTGATAACATCTAGGCTAATCGTGAAAAAATTTCTAGGATTTGCTGCGCTAAGCTCATTTGGACCGTCTTTCTTTAATCGCTCTAGTGCTTCTTCTTGGCTAAGTCCTTGATACTCAGTGGAATTGATGCTAGTGCTTTGTTTCACACATCTAATTTTACTATCAAAATATCATTTTAATTTAGAAAAAGCTTTTTTATGTCCCTTATGCAGTCCTAATTTTGAACTGCTCGCGACTTTAAGCAATATTTTCGCTTAGCTCGCTTGTGAATGTATTCACAGACTTGACTGTCGCTCAGATTAAGGAGTTTCCCTGAATGGTATTATACTAAGGGAAGGAAAAATATTGATTCTATGACTAAAACTGAGATTAAAACAGCTTCCCCGCTATATATTTTAAAAACAGTTTTTGGCTATTCTCAGTTTAGGGATAAACAGGCTGAAATAGTCGATCATATTATTTCAGGAGGGGATGCTCTAATCTTAATGCCAACTGGTGGCGGGAAATCTCTCTGCTACCAAGTCCCAGCTCTATGTATGGCTGGCTTAACTATAGTTATTTCACCTCTTATCGCTCTTATGCAGGATCAAGTTGATGCCTTAAAAGAGCTTGGCGTAAAAGCTGCGTTATTAAATTCTTCTTTGAATATGGAGCAGGCTTTTGCTGTAAAAGAACAGATGATAGATGGTGAGCTAGATATAGTCTATGTTTCACCAGAACGCTTGAATACTGATGATTTTTTAGACTGCCTAAGTGACTGTGAGCTTTCTTTATTCGCTATAGATGAAGCTCACTGCGTTTCACAGTGGGGGCATGATTTTCGCCCAGATTATACTGAACTTTCTAAGTTAAAACAGAGATTCCCAGATGTTCCGAGGGTAGCTTTAACTGCGACTGCTGATGAACGTACTCAGCGAGATATTATTAAGTATTTAAATCTAGAATCAGCACGGCTATTTATTTCTAGCTTTGATAGGAAAAATATTCGTTATAAAATACAACCGAAAAATAATGAAAAGAAGCAGTTACTTGATTTTATTAAATCTGAACATCCTAATGATTCAGGTATAGTCTACTGTCTTTCTAGAGCCAAGGTAGATAAAACTGTAGAATGGCTTAATAAGCAGGGTTTTAATGCATATCCTTATCATGCTGGCTTAGATGCTAGAAAACGTGAGAAGAATCAGTCTCGCTTCATTAAAGAAGAATCTGTGATAATGGTGGCTACTATTGCCTTTGGCATGGGGATAGATAAGCCCGATGTAAGGTTTGTCGCTCATTTAGATTTACCTAAAAGTATAGAAGCTTATTATCAAGAGACTGGACGCGCTGGTAGAGATGGTTTAGAAGCTAATGCTTTTATGGTTTATGGTGCTGAAGATATCGTGAAGCTAAGGCAGTTTATACAAGCCTCTGCTGCTCCTAAAGAGCAAAAGATGATAGAGAATAAAAAACTTGAGGATTTAATAGGCTTTGTTGAGGCTTTGCCTTGCAGAAGGAAAATTCTACTTGAGTATTTTGATGAAAAGCCGTCCTGGACGAGTTGTGGTAATTGTGATAACTGTTTAGAACCAGCTAAGGGATTTAATGGTACTGTAGCTATTCAGAAAGCACTTTCTTGTATCTATCGTACTCAGCAGCGCTTCGGTGTTCTGCATAATATAAACATTCTCTTAGGTAAAACCGATGAACGCATTATGAAACTTAGGCATAATGAGCTGAGCACCTTCGGTATTGGTGTGGAGTATTCTGAATCGCAGTGGAAATCGATATTTCGTCAAATGGTAGCTTTAGGTTTAATCGATGTAGATATGGACTCTTATGGCATATTGAAGCTTAATGAAGCTTCTACTAAGGCTTTAAAAGGTGAGCAGGAGATATTCTTAAGGGAAGATATCCTGCCAGCTAAATCTAAAGAGAAATTAACTAAACTGAAATCTAAGTCTCAGCCTAGGGCTGGTGAATCTAAAGATGATTTAGCTGTTGATGAGCAGTTATTTAATAAGTTAAAGGCACTTAGATTAAGTTTAGCTAAAGAGCATAAACTAGCTCCCTACATGGTTTTCCATGATACGACATTAAAAGAAATGGCTACAAGCAAGCCTCAAAACTTAGATGAAATGAGCAGTATCACTGGAGTTGGTCAAGCTAAGTTAATGAAATATGGCGAAGCTTTCCTAGCTTTAACTAGCTAGTATGGGCGTCTAGCCGAACGAACAAGTTCAAGGCTGAGGAGGACGAATGACCGCAATGTATCAAGCATACATGAGGATCATGAGGCGGGCGAAAACGCAGAAATTGGAGTTCCGCTACACGCCCAATATCAGCTTGATGAAACGGTCAAAAAGGTAATCACTATCATGCGGTCCTGGACTAGCTTCTGGGTGATATTGAACAGAGAATACATCTGTACGATTGTTTAGTTTTAAACCAGCTACAGTATTATCATTTATATTTAAGTGGCTAATAGTAATATTGGATGGTAAATCATCTGTACTAACAGCGAAGCCATGATTATGGCTAGCTATCTCTATCTTGGATGATTCTATTTCTTTAATAGGATGATTAGCCCCTTTGTGTCCGAATTTGAGTTTATAGGTTTTAGCACCTTGAGACAGGGCTAGTAATTGGTGCCCAAGGCATATGCCGAATATTGGTTTTTTAAATTCTTGAACTAAAGTTTTAATAGTTTCTATAGCGTAACTCACAGCAGCTGGATCGCCAGGTCCGTTACTGAGAAATATGCCATCTGGATTCTGTTTTAAAACATATTCAGCTGAAGTATTCGCTGGAACTAGTTCTACTTCACAGTTCCTTTCTAGAAGTTTATTTATAATATTCTGCTTAATCCCAAAGTCAAAAGCAATCACTTTTAAAGTTTTAGTAGATCTATTAATAGGGTGAACGCTAGATATAGAATAGATTTTATTTGGGTCTGGTTTATGTATAGTTATTTCTTGAGAACTGACAGTAGAAGCTAAGTCTAGACCATCCATGCTTGGATGATTCTTTAACTGTCCCATGAGCGTTTCTTTGCTTATAGAATCATCTGCTATAGCTGCTTTCATGGAACCCTTATCCCTAAGGTGTTTAGTTAGGGCACGGGTGTCTATGCCATGGATTCCAGTTACACCGTGCTTAAGAAGAAATTCCTCTAGGCTTAGTTCTGAATTACTATTACTGCTAATTGGACTAGGATTTTTTATTACTACCCCCTTGGCGTAGGGTTTACTACTCTCCATGTCTACAGTATTGCAGCCATAATTACCGATTTCAGGATAGGTGAAACTAATTATCTGCCCAGTGTAACTAGGGTCTGTAAGTATTTCTTGATAGCCAGTCATGCTGGTATTAAAAATTATTTCGCCAAAGCAAGTCTCACTACTGCCGATCCCTTTACCTATAAATTCTTTGCCATCTTCTAGTAATAATCTTGTCATAGTTATATCCTTAAGCCTATTTATCTTTATTACAGCTACTTAAATCTTTTTGATTTCTTTTCAGGGCTTTTTTAACGAGCTTAGGAGCTATATCTTTAATAGTGGAAACTGAACCTATGCGCTCTCGGGGAAGTATAAATTTTAATTGACCCTGCTCGACTTTCTTATCATGCTTCATCGCTGTGATTAAATCATTTATATCTATATCCTCTGGAATCTGGTATTCCATTTCAAAGCTTTTCATTAATTCTATAACTTTATTAGTTAAGATTGGACTGAAAATGTCTATTTGCTCCGCTAGGTAACAAGAGCAGATAATGCCTATAGCTACAGCTTCACCATGACTATACCTTTCATACTTAGTAGCTTCTTCTAAAGCATGTCCAAAAGTATGACCTAGATTAAGGTGCATCCTAATTCCAGACTCACGTTCATCATTAATTACTACATTAGTTTTAATCTGCAAGCAGTGTCTAATGATTTTACTGAGAGTCTCGGGGTCTCGGTTCATTATTGCTTTATGATTTCTATCGATGTAGTTAAAGAAGCTATCATCCTCATCTTCTACGATTAAAGAATCCCATTGATGACCTAGCAGAGCATATTTTATAAGCTCACCTAAACCACTTTTAAATTCTTTATCTGGAAGTGTCTCTAGGTGAGCTACATCAATGAAAACCAAATTGGGTTGATAAAAGGAACCTATTAAATTTTTCCCTTCTGGAACATTAACCCCAGTTTTACCACCGACTGAAGAATCTATCATAGACAGTAAAGTGGTAGGTATCTGAATGTAATTAATGCCTCGGTGATAAGTCGCAGCCGCAAAGCCACCCATATCACCAATGACTCCACCACCAAGAGTGATAACAGTGTCTTTACGTTCAAATTTATGGCTAAGTAAGTTTTGAACTATGATTTGGTAGTTAAAAAAGTCTTTATTCTTTTCACCATCTTCCAGTATTAAAGAATGAACCTCAAAGTGATGACTTAGAACAGATTTAAGGCGATTTCTGTATTGATCTGGTACTCCTGCTTGGCTCAGCACCAGTACTTTGCGACCGAGATCTAATTTTTTTAAATTAATTTTAAGTAAATCATCGAAAAGAATATCGTAAGAGCGAGAATTACGCGGGATTTCGACATTTAATCTGCCATAGGCGATTTCTTCTAAATTTAATTCAGAGATTATGAACTTAGCAATGCCGTCTACTGAACGGTTCTGGGTTGAGACTTGTAAGTCTGTATCCATGTAAGCATCTTTACGTGATTCCCATAGATTTATAAGAGTTTCTTTTTGATCAGTACCTTTAAGTAAGGGTCTATGAGTTTTATGCTCAACTCTATCTGAAATGGTGTCTATGTCTGCAAGTAGTGTTATAAGTTTAGATCTTTTA
>JBJTTW010000025.1:0-24374 GCA_046080385.1 bacterium | reverse complement strand
GGTCGGCATATTAAAAAAATTCCAGAAAAGAATAATTTACAGAACAAATTAGATTCCAAGAAGTTAGTTTATTTATTAGTTGCTTTTGTTTTCTTTGTCACTGTTTCTAATTCTTTTTTACAGAATGCTTCTAGAGTAAAGCAGGAGAAGAATGATACGACTGCTATCCAAGAAAAAGCTTTAAATAAGCAAAGTAAAAAGAAAGTAAAAAATACACAGAAGGAAGTAATTACTGAAGATAAACTTGAGCTTGATGCTAAAAAAGAAGAGCTGCTAAACTCGACTAGCACTGGGCTTAGAAAGCTTAGTATTAAAGTAACTGATGCAGCTTGGTTGCAGATAGTTTCTGCTGAGACGGGGAAGGTTCTCTTTGAGGGTAATGTAAAGCCTAATTCTTCAAATCTTGAATTTTCTGATAAAGAGGGTTTTGTTCTGTCTTCTGCTAATGCAGGGGCTTTGGAGCTTAAGGCAGATAATCAAAAAATACAGGCTATCGGCAAGAAGGATGAATTAGTGAAGTGGTATTACCCAGATTCAGCTAAAGAAGTTTATCAGAGATCACGTAAAGAAAAAGAAGAATGATAAAAATAGATCCATATTTTAAGCCAATATTGATATCATCTTTGGTAATTATTACTTTAAATACCTTATTGTTACTGCCTTTCCTCTCTCCATTATTTACATATTTTATTGGTGGTTTTTTAGCTTCCTATCTTTTTAAAGCTGAAATGAAAGATCTTTATTATGAAATTAAAATGAAGGATGTATTTTTCTTAGGTGGTGCTACTGGTGTGGTTTCTGGTTCTTTAATTGCTCTGGTAATTGCAGTGAAGCTTCAGAATGAGGATCTTAAGATGCTTATTCTTGAGATGATTAATAAACAATTGCAGATGAATTCTAATGCTGAATATCCTTTACTCACCCAGCTTGAACCTAGCTTCTATGTCATTACGACTATTGTTACTTTACTAATTGCAGTGTTGATTTGTTTTTTTGGTAGCCTTTCTGCGATTCCCTTTTTAAATAAAGGTAAAAAATAATCTGATAGAATTTATTAAGTGTTAGAACAAAAAAAAAATAGTAAATTTTACTTAATAGTTTTTTTATTGATTAATATCTTTTCTATAGCTTGTTCAGCTAAGGAAACTGATACTAAATCATCATACATAGATCTCTATGATAAGGTTTGGCTGATTATACAGAAAGATTACGTTGACTCCTCTTTTAATGGTCAGGATTGGAATATATGGCGTCACCGCTATGATGAATATATTCATACTGAAAAAGATGCAAATAAAGCTATAGAGACCATGGTAGCGAGTTTGGGAGACAGGTATACTAGGTTTTTAGACAAGAAAGCTTTTGATGAAGAGAAGGAGTCTATAGAGGCTGAACTTACGGGTATTGGCATTCAAATCGGTTTAGATAAAGAACAGCGTGTAATTGTTATAGCACCGATAGAAGGGACACCAGCCTCTAAAGCGGATCTTAGACCTAATGACTTAATTCTTGAAATAGATGATAAAAACACTTCTGGTTTATCAATTGAAGAAGCAGCAAAGCGTATTAGAGGTCCAGCTGGAACTCAGGTGAAACTTTTGATGCAGAGAGAAAAACTTAAATTTACTAAAGTTATTCAGCGAGATAGAATACCTATCAAAGCTATTCCAGATGGACAGGCTAAGATTATTTTTGATGATATTGGTTATGTTCGCTTAAGTACTTTTATCTCGAAAGATACGGTAGGAGAAGTTCTTGCGGCATTCAATAATTTAGATAAATCAGCTAAGGCTTATATTATAGATCTTAGAAATAATCCAGGTGGTCTGCTTAATAATGCCATGGTAATCTCTGACATGTTTCTAGAAGATGGAGTTATAGTAAGTACTGTTAATAAAAATAATTATATAAATTCATTTAAAGCAAGAAAGGTGGTTACTACTGATAAGCCTATGGTGGTTTTAATTAATGGTAGTAGCGCGAGTGCAAGTGAGATCTTCAGTGGTGCTTTAAGAGATAATAATCGAGCAGAGCTAGTCGGTTCTACGACCTTTGGTAAAGGCTTAGTTCAAGCTATTAATAAATTAGAGAATGGTAGCGGTATTAATGTGACTATTGCAAAATATTTAACGCCAGATAAAACTGATATTAATAAAAAAGGCATAAAGCCCGACTATGAGCTTAGTTTAGAAAAATATGATTACGAAAATAGTCGTGGACCATGGTTTTTTGATACTAATGCTCCCTTCGGTACTAGAGTTCCAGAAGATGGTAAGGATAAGCAGTTAATGAAAGCTGTGGAAGTTTTAAAGAATGCTAATCCTAATCTGAAAGCAGTTCCTAATAGTTTATTAGATCAAATCGCTCTCTGGGATTTAGAACTAGTTGCTAAGAAAGATAAGAAAGAGACTGGTGCAGTCATTCATCCTCCTCGGCCTTGAAGCTGCGCGTTGTATAGCGGTCTCTAATTCTGTTTTTGATAATTCTGTATGACTCTAGAAAGCTCATGGCTTAAGTGTTTAGCTTCTTTGAGTTTAAGGTCTAATTTAGTAAAGATATCTATAAGAGCACAGATTATAGATGAAAGATGTTCGCCCGCAGCTTTTTTGATGTTCAGTAAGTCAAATAAATTCTGATAATTATTTTCATGACGGCATTTGATAAACTCTTTAGCTAATTCCTCGCAGCTATTTAGCTCTTGTTCATTTAAGAGTAATGCATTATTTTTTATGTAACCTGTAAATTCAGTCTCAAAGCACTTAAGCTTAAATTTAGTACTAAAATCTAAATCAGTTTTTTCAGTTTCTATAATAATGAAATCGAAGCGTTTTTTCTTTTTATTAGGGTATGTCAGCTCATTTGCATTATGATCTATGGCTAATGAAAATGAGTCTTGGTAACGATTCTCAGCTTTAGACATAGCTAAGAATACTTCTTTTCTGATTTTTACTTGTAATGATTCATCTAGGTCAATCTTACTTAAAGCACTAAACTCAAAATCCTTGAGATCTCGATAAAAAATATTTTCAAAACATATCTGTGAAAACTTATGCCCAAAGGAGTTTAAATGGTCATCTATGCTGAGCTGTGCATCTAAATTTCGTAATATTTCTGCTGTTAATTTAGAGATAGCTGTAATTTCGTAATCTAAGCTTTTATAGGCTTCTAGGCGATTAATGATGATTAATTTTAAAGCTAAGCTATGTCTGTTTTTAATGAAATTTTCTGCTAAATCAAAGCAACAAGCTAATTCCTCTTCTTTAAAAAGATGTGATTGAATAATAAAATAGTTTTTCCATGGTCTTGCTGATTCAAAGACATTGCTGAAAGCTGAATCAATTAAAGTTAGTTCTATATCTTCTTGAAAATTTAATTGTTGGCACTGCTCACGAACTCCGATTTCTGCATTTTCGTCGATTTTATACTCTTGTTTCGTGAAATTATTAGATTCCGTTTTTGTTTCAGTAATATCTACTACTGTAAAATGATCAACAGCGTTATCCATATTAAATTGATGTGCTTGATTATTCATTATTTAGAAAAACTAGGGTGAGATCAAGATCTCAAAAAAAATGTGGCAAGTGTAAAAACATAAATGTCTATTATTCATGTTTCTAACTGAACTATCTTAAGCTTTGGTTATGAAAAAAAATATTTTCAGATTATTGATGTGGAGGACTTTGTTTTTCATCACTTCCTTAAATTATTCTGGGTTTTAAATCCAATCCAAGATTCTCTTCTAACCCAAATAAAATATTCATATTTTGAATAGCCTGACCGCTAGCACCCTTAATAGTATTATCTATCGCACAGCTAGCTATAATACTTTCACTGATAGGGTCGTAGTCGATCTGTACGAAGGCATTATTAGTGCCACAAGCCCATTTAGTATTAGGGTATTCACCTTCAGGTAAAATCCTGATGAAATGACTATTTTCATAGAAATTTATATAGGTGTCTCTTAGAAAGCTTTCTGGGTGATGAGGTTTCTTTTTAAATTTTAAATAGGAAGTCGCTAAAAGCCCGCTGGTAATAGGGATTAAGTGAGGTGAAAAAGTGAGTTTGATATTATCATTACTATACAGGCTAAAAAACTCTTCTAGTTCGGGAGTATGTCTATGCTTATGAGCTAAATTATAGGGTTTAAAACTTTCATTAACTTCGGTGAATAGGTGTGCTGTAGAGGCTTTTCGACCAGCACCACTGACCCCAGATTTAGCATCTATAATAAAGCTAGATAAATCTAAAATATCTTTATTCTTCTGGTGGAGAGCGATTAATGGTAGTACTGATAGTATGCTTGCTGTAGTGTAACAGCCAGGGTTTGCGATTAATTGAACTTTTTTAGAAGAGAGCTCAAGTTTTTTTTCTGGTGAGTAAGATTCGCAGAGTCCATAGGTTGCTAACTGAATTAGGGAGAGGTCTTGAGGGTTATTTCTTTCTATGGCATAGTATTTAAAATGAGTTTTAAGATCCTTAAATCTATAATCTGCACTTAAGTCGATGACATGAATTCCTTTTTCTATGAAGATATGCGCATACTCTAGGGCTATGCCATTTGGTGTAGCAAAGAACATGAGGTCTGGTTTATACTTCTCAGTATTTTGAATTAATTCATCTGTACTAAGGCAGCTTTGATCAAAAATATTTATAAAAGCTGGATAGACTTCTGAGAATTTTTTATCTTGGTATTGTTCACTGCTGATAAAAACTATTTCAGCCGCAGGATGGTCTAGAAGCAGCTCTATGAGCTTAACTCCAGTATATCCAGTACTACCTAATATCGCTATTTTCACAGAGGAATAATAATAGCAAGCATCTAAGAAAAGGATAGAATCTTATTAGTGTCTTCAGGAAAAAATAAATTAGCTTTAAGGGCTTTAAACGTTTCGCATTTCTTTAATGATATTTATGCGAAATTTGTTCCGACTATAATGCCTCTTATGCTGCGTGATTTTAGTTTAAATTTAGCTCAGCTCGGTTTTTTTAGTACTTATGCAGCTCTTTTGAGTTTTTTTCTACAGCCAGTATTTGGGTGGCTGAGTGATAAGCAGCGAAATTTTAAATTTGATTATTCAGCAGAAGAGCGTTTAGCCAATTCTTCATTACAAAAATCTATATTCACAAAAGATTTACTTATTATGGTCTGTGGTACTTTTCTTAGCGGTGTTTTTATATCATTAATTCCTTTTGTTAGGTCTCTAAATGAGATGTTAATTTTTTTGACTATTGCCGCGATGGGAAATGCTGCTTTTCATCCAGCATCAGTAGCCTATGTCGGGGCTTTAGCTCACAAAGATGAGCAGCGGCAAGCCATTGCTAAGTTCATCTTCTATGGTTCATTTGGAGCAGGTTTAAGTCCATTGCTTGCTTATTTTTTAATTGGCAGTCCGCCTCAGAATAGAAATTTAGCTTTTGCGATACCTTGCTGTGTTCTTGGAGCTATTTTAATGATTATATTTATTAGAGATTCTAAAACTAGTAATTCTAAGACTGTACCAAGATTTAAGCTTAGTCTTTTTAAATTAAAATTTTGGACTTTAGCTCTATTAGTGGTTTTTACTTTTTCGCGAACTTTAATAATAGTTACTTTTGATACTTTTTTACCAGAGTTATTCTTTGACGATGTTCACCGCAGCATAGAAAAAGGGGCCTTGGCTTCTACTTTATTTTTTGTTTCTGTAGCATTCGGAAGCTTTGCTGGACCTTACTTAATTAAACGGTTTGGAAATTTTACAGTTATTTTATTTAGCTTGTTACTATCAGCACCACTTTTTCTTATTTTTTTTCAGAATTCTAATATTTTAATTCTTTTTATTGCAGGTTTTATTCTTAATCTCACTCAGGCTCAGCTTATCTCTATGGCCCAGAATCTAATTCCAGAAAAGGCTTCTCTTGCAAGTAGTTTGGTAATGGGGGTACCATGGGGCTTTGCTGTTATTGCTATGCCATTGCTTGGATTTATTGCAGATAGACACGGTTTGTTTGCCACAATGCAATATAGTGTCATAATATTTATTACAGGCTCCCTAATATTAACTATGTTTCTAAAACAAAATAAGATCCTCAATAAATTCGGCTTAATAGCTATATTATTCTTTGCATTTTTAAGTACAGGCTCCTTAACTGCTCAGGCAGAGGATAAGGTTATTTCGATACAAAATGTAACTTTAAAGCATGGTATTTTAAAGGTTCCCCATAATTCTTTTTCTACTATTAAATTTGCTAAAAAGCTTTATGCAAGTCCAGATCGTTTGGTCTTTGATATATACGGTGCTAGGCTTAAGGGTCCTAGGCAGATTTTTGATTTGGACTCTGGTGCGATTAATAAAGTTACAGTTGCTCAGTTTGAAAATGACGTGGTGCGTGTTGTTATTCAGTCTACAGATAAGGCACTCCTTGATAAAGTTAAGATTGATAACATTGGCCAGAGTATTTACTTTAATTTAGAAGTAGAAGTCTCTAATATTATTGATATTAAGCTTAAGGCGGGCAGCTTGTATTTGTCTGCGGATCGTCCACTGAATCTGCGGTCTTTTGTTTTAGATAATCCAACTAGATTGGTGGTTGATATCGTTGGTTCTGCTTTAGCAAATCCGGCTCTTAAGTTAGATACTACTAATGGTGCAGAATCTATTAAGGTAAGCCAATTTAATAACTCTACTACTCGTATAGTACTCAGTGGTGCTAAGGAGTATGAGCAGCGTGAGATTAAAATAAGTGCCGATGAAAAACAGTTAATTATTGTAGGTGGGAATTCCGATAAGGCAGAGGCTATTAGTTTAGTTAAAGGAGGAAAGTTGCTCACCATGAGCCTTTTAGACAAGGCAGATAAGGGTACTGTTTTTATAGTGGAATCTACTAAGGAGATAGATTATAAATTCCTTTATTTAAAAAAACCTGAACGCTACGTACTTGATTTAGTTGGCATTGTTTTTGATGAAAATTTAAGAGCGAATCAGTTTAAACCGACTCAGTATGTATCTGGTATGAGGTATGGTTTAGCGACTTTAGGTACGCCAGTTACCAGAGTGGTTTTTGATTTGAAAAATGAAAATCTTTATGCTGATATTTCCACGTCTGTAGATAAAAAGACGCTTACCCTTACTATTATTCCGACTAATAAGAAGGATTTAATTACTAAGCCTGCTGTTAATGATGTTGTAAAGCCAGTTTTGACTGATCCAGTCTCTACGGTTCCTTCCGACACGATTATAAAAGAAGGGTTACCCTCGGATCTGCCAGTGCATGAAAAATTAGAGAAGAAAGTTGTTTTAGATGCAGGTCATGGAGGTTATGATCCAGGTGCTCTTTATGATGGGCATGCAGAAAAAGATATAACCTTAGCTATCGCTAAAAAAACTAAGGCTTTGTTAGAAACGGCTGGAGTAAAGGTTTTTATGACTAGGTCTGAGGATAGATTTTTATCATTAGCTGAAAGGGTCGAAATTTCTAAAAGTATTTCTCCTAATATGTTTGTTTCAGTTCACGTAAATGCTTTAGCCACTAATACTGCTATGGACGGCTTGCAGACTTATTATTATTCAGATTCAGGCTATGAGCTAGCGAAAGTTATGCATAAAGAGATTTTAGAAACAGGTATGCCAAATCGTAATATTAGAAAGGCAGCTTTTTGGGTATGCAAGCATAATAAAGCCCCTTCAGTCCTTCTTGAGTTAGGTTTTATGACGAATCGCGAAGAGCGTAAAAAACTTGCTTCCGATAAATATCAAGATCAGCTTGCTAAGCATATTGCTGCTGGTATTATAAAATATCTAAATAAATAATCTTAAATATGAATTCTGAAAATACACTTAGACTTGCTTTCTATGACTCAGGGATTGGTGGTTTTTCAGTTTTAAGAGAATTTTTAAAGTTTTTTAAAGGTGTAAATAAAGAAAACGCAGAAATTAAAGGTTGCGAGCGGTTTCAGCGTGCAGTCGGTGAAAATAATCGCTCAGAGCTAAAGATAGAGATTTGCTATATTGCAGATTCGGCAAGAGCCCCTTATGGAGAGAGATCTCTTGAAGATATTAAAAGGTACGTTCATGAATTTTCTGATTTTGCAGCTAATTTGGGTATAGATTATTTTATTTCTGCCTGTAACACTAGCTCTAACCTTTTCGAGGACTTAGATTTCTCTGCATATAAATTTAAGACTTTAAATCTTTTCACTGCTCTAAACTCTTTTCTTGAAAAAGAAAAAGAGACTTTAGCTCTAGCTAATTTATATTATTTGGCTACTAAAGCGAATATAGCTTCAGGGAAATATAAAAACTTAGCATTGAAAGTAAATCCTATAGCCTGCCCTAAGCTAGTACCCTTAATTGAAAAATTTAAATTTGAAGAGGCTCTATCAGTCCTAGAGACAGAATACCTCGGAAGCGCAGAGGACGACGAGAACGCAGAAAATGGAGCTGTGCATCAATCCATTTCAGAGACTGATGTACAGCGTGCAGTTTTAAGGCAGAGGAGGACGAGTGACCGCAGTGTACTGCTAGTACATGAGGATCACGAGGACGACGAGAACGCAGAAAATGGAGCTGTGCATCAGTCTCAGGATATTTTAATATTGGGCTGCACACACTACGCTCTACTAAAGCATCTTTTAGGTAAATATTCGATAATAGATCCAGCGGAGCTGATTTTAAAAGAATTTTCTAAGAATTTCACAGCGGGTAAAATATCGTTAATAAATTTAAATACTTATTCTACAGGTGAAAATTCTTCTTTAATTGTGTCAACAAAAGAGTTGACAGTGTCTAATGAGACATAGCGTTTGATTCTTTTGAAATCTATAGTCTCGTAAGTAAATTCTTTTTTATGAGTTAGTAAATCTAATGATTCCATAATGTCTAGATTTAAACTTGCTTGATTACGATTTATATTTAATGGGTTAATATCGATTTTTACCGTAACTGGCCCTATTCTTGGGGCGGTGGCTAATTTAATTGGTGCTTTTTTTTGATTAGGGTTTTTGCTATCTTCAGCCGCATCTTTTTTACTTAATATTCTCTCTTTAATACTTACCTTTAAAGCTTCATCTATAAAAATACTGTTACTTTCAGTCAAGCTTATAACACCGAGACTAGCTGAGGCACTATAAACCTGAGTGAATATAATGGTGAATAATAATAGGTGACTGTAAATTAAAAGTTTGTTACAAAGCATTATGGAAAAAGTCAGCATTGACTCCCCTTTATATAAAAGTAAGGATACTTTAAATCCTTACTTATATATTAGTTATTCCACATAATACGCTTGTAATAACAGATTCTAGGGGGCTAAGGTAATAAATCCAAGGTTTTTGAGCCTAATAGGTTTGTTTGCACCCCAAACAAGTCAAGATTATTTGAATCATTCCCTAGAGATTGCTCTAAATGCTTAACGTATTTAATTACCTTCTCTTTATTAACTTCTCTTATAGATTCACTCTGGTTAATCTCTGTATCTCTCGTTTGATATTCTGTGAATTTTTCTAAGTTTTCTTCACGTCGGGAGCTTTTTTCTTCTGTTTTATCTGCCCCTGTGTCTCTTGTTTGATACTCTGTAAATTTTTCTAAGTTTTCTTTACGCAGTGAGCTTTTTTCTTCTGTTTTATCTACCCCTGTATCTCTTGTTTGATATTCTGTAAATTTTTCTAAGTTCTCTTTTCTAACCGCAGTTTTTTCTTCTGCTTTAACTTCAAGATTATCTACCTTAAGTCTGTTTACGACTACGCTTTCTTTGACGGTAGATAAAGTATCTAGATCTTCCTTAAGAATACTAGTGAACTTTTCTAAATTTTTTTCTCTAGTGGATAAATCAAACTCATAAATACTAGACCTGCCACCTTGAGTGACAGATGAGACTAGTAACTTGTCACCATCTAGGGCTATCTTGCCATCAAGTTTTGCTCCAAAATCTTCTAGTCTGATACTGTAAGCCTGCTGATCTTTTCTTAAATCAAAAACATGAATTTTACTGCCTACTAGATTCGTTTCATTATCGCTTTGCGATGCTACTGCAAGATATTTATTATTAACTGCAAGATTGCTGCCGAAATATCCAAGCCCTTGAATATCATCTTCACTTTCTATAACTTTCTCAAATTCACCATTTTCACTGTTAAATACGTGTATTCTTCCAGAATTACTCACGCCAGTATTGGTATTTTTTTTGATGCTTTCTGTGATGAATAATTTACCATGATCATCTTGCTCAATATTGGAGCCGAATGTCCCAGATGGATCTGCGTTTGTGCTTTTAAACTCTCCAAGCAGCCCTCCAGACTTAATATCGAACTTGAATAAGGCACCAACGATTTGACCATCTTCTTTTTCACTAGCAGCAGCTACTGCGTAAAGTTCGTTACCGACTATTTTACTCTCTGAAATTCTATTGTTAAGCCCAGGAGCAGTAAATTTATTTTGAAATTCACCGTCTTTATTAAAGATATATTCAGAACCATCGCTATTAATTGAAACATAATTCCCTTGTAGTTCAGCACCTTTAAAAGTTTTAGAATCTTTAAACTCTGGATGGGAAAAAGTGCTTTCTATTTCTCCGGAATCTGTGTTAAAAAGGTATGCCGCATTGAATTTTTTAGGTGTCTCTTCGTTGGTTTTTAAACCATCTATTCCGAGTAAAACATGATTCCCATCAGTATCTAAAGTCTTAGAACCAAGTTCTAGAAAATGGTCTGGTAAACCATTTATATTAATTTCTTTTTCAAGTTGAGAAGTTTCTTTATTGAGAAGAGCTATGCTTTGATCTTTTTCATCCTCTTTTGACTTACTTAAAGTTACTATGTGATTTTTAGTTATTTCAAAATTTCTGGTCACCAAATCATTTAAATTACTTATGTGATCAAAAATACCTGTTAAATCTGGTTTACTATCTATGACCTGAGTTTCATTAAAATATTTGATAAATTCTTGTTCTTCTGGAGAATTTATGTTTAATTTTAAATTTAAAGTATTTAATTGTTCTTTAATTTCACTAAATTCTTTACTGTTACTCACTGTGTCCAAATTTTCAAGAAGGCTGCCTACATTTTTTTGAAGAGTTTCTCTTTGACTAGTACTTAAATTAAAATCTTCTGTTTCACGTGTATTTAAATTAATTTGGTCAAGGCTGTTTAAAATACTTGAAATACAAGTAACTAAGCTGTCATGATTTCCTAGAGAATCAACTGAATCGGAAAATTCAGAAGCTTCAGGGGAAGCTTTAGGTGTAATCCTCTCTGTATTTAGATTGGAACTACTTTTAATGAAATTATTATTCGTATTAATTCTAATACTTTTTTCGCCGAGTTCATTTAGACTGTATTCAGACATGATGCTCCCTTTTCTGTCCAAAAACTAATTATTTAGTATTTATTAATCTTATACACGGTTTTTATGTTTCATTAACAGATTCTTTGTCTTTTTCTTCAAGAAGTGGTCTGCACACATATTGAAAAACATCGTATTCTATTGAGTTTGGTTGAATATAAGTAAGTTCTGGTTTATTAATCCAGCGAGTATTAATAAGTTTATTATTCGCATCATAAAGCTGATATGAAGTCATCATCGATTTTTTAGCAAAGCAATAAAAATAGATCATCGAATCGATTCGTTTAGAGTTTAAATTTATCTGAGGATTATCACTGTCTTTAAATTCATCCTTAGAGAAACTTGTACTTTCGAGAAAGACTAATTTAGTCCATGCTTTACACATAGTTTTATCGCATTCGACTCTATTCTTATCTACATAAGCTTTTACGCCTTTTAAAGATGTGGTTACTAATTCCCAAGTGTTTTCCTCTGTCTCAAATTCATTTGCACAGCTACTTAATGTAAGTACTGCTATGAAGCAAACTATGCAGCCTAGTTGAGACCACTGCATGGCATTGTTGCCTAACTCCAATTTCTGCGTTTTCGTCGTCCTCATGATCCTCAGTCTTGAACTTGTTCGTTTGGCAACAGTGCCAACATATTAGTATTTTTATTCCCCATAAAAATAAAATATTAAATACTACTATTCACCTATAGTTAGTACTGATTGGGCATCTATATTCGTAGGTACTTCATTGTAAGATAGAAGGGCAAGCTGTGGGAGAGAGCGTTCTAGGATTCGTCTTAAAGGTAATCTGATTTTCCCATTACAAAGAAGTACCGGAGGCAAACCTTGAGAGGATACCTCTTCAAAGCCTTGATTAATATAGCCTAGTATAGTTTTAGCCTTGCTTGGTTCTAATGCAAGCTTGTCTAGATGTAAGGATTTAAGCATGTCCTCTTCAGTTGCGGGGTGGAAGGTCATACAGTTTAGAACGTTATCGACTAAATATTGTGAAGCGATTTGACGGCTAAGTCCTTCCCTAACCCTTTCTACAAGGAAGTCTTTATCTTTATTTAATTTAGCATTATTCGCGATATTTTCTAAAACTAGTGCAAAGTCTCTGATTGAAACCTGTTCACTTAATAAGCCTGAAAGTATATTTAATAGTTCTCCTTTACTTAAGAGGCTAGATACTTCTTCTACTATGCTTTCATTAAATTCTTTAACTTCTTCTAACATGGCTACTAAGCTCTGTCTAGAGATTATTTCACCAGCAAAAATTTTAATGGCTTCTGTTAAGTGGGTGGCTATTACTGAAGAAGGGGTAGCTACTGTATATCCCAGTGATTCAGCTCTATCTTTTTCATCGCCTTTTACCCAAGTGGCAGGCAAGCCATAACTTGGCTCTACGGTTTCTGTACCCTTGAGCGGCTCTGCCATCGGATCAACTAGCCCAGTATTAACCGCAAGAAAAGCGTCTATTGATACACTGCCTTTGGCTATCACACAGCCTCTGAGCTTTATCTGATATTCATCAGCACCTAATTCTGCTAAGTTGTCATGAACTCTTACTGGAGGCACTGGCAGACCAAGATCTACCATTATTTGTCTGCGTATTTGTCCTATACGTGACATTAGGTCACCGTTCTGTTTTTTATCTATAAGTCCTACTAGTTTATAACCTATCTCTAATTCGATTTGATCGACTTTGAGTAATTTTAAGACTGCTTCAGGGCTGTTATCCTTTTCTTTCTGCTTAAGTTTTTCGTGGTGACTCATTTCCTCTTGTTCGGCATCAGTCGCAGCTTTACTTGCTTGAGTACTTTCCTGTAATTCTATTTCATTTTTGTATTTACTGTAAGCCCACCAACCCAGTCCAAGAGCGACTGTCATAAATGGAATAAAGGCACCACGTATACCAAGTGCGAGTATGAACATAGTTCCAGCAGAGATTCCGATAACTTCTTTTCTTTTAAAGAGTTGGTTACCCATGTCTGTAGCAAACTCTACATCTGGATTAGAACGAGTAACCAAGATACCCGTTGCAACACTGATTACAAGAGCTGGTATTTGTGAAGCAAGACCTTCACCGATGGTTAATAAAGTAAATAGTGAAGCAGCTTCTCCAGCAGACATTTGTAGCTGGACCATACCAATAATGAAGCCAGCCACTATATTTATTAAAGCAATAATAATAGATGCTACTGCATCACCTTTAACGAATTTAGAGCCACCATCCATAGTGGAGTAAAAATCAGCTTCTCTTGCTATCGATTTACGCCTTTCTTTAGCTTGTGCTTCATCGATTAGACCTGCGTTTAAATCAGCATCTACGGCTAATTGTTTACCAGGCATACTATCTAATGCGAATCTAGCTGCAACTTCAGAGACCCTACCTGCACCTTGTGTGACGACTATAAAGTTAACTATAAATAAAATTAAAAAGATGATTATTCCTACGACAAAATTACCGCCAACGACAAATTCACCAACAGAGTGTATGACGTTACCAGCATGACCACTAATTAAAATAGATCTAGTCGCACTAATCTCTAGGGCTAATCTAGCTAAAGTAATGATTAAAAGTAAAGTAGGAAAAGTACTGAACTCTAAAGGCTCATTTATATACATGGTAACTAGGATGATACCTATCGCAAAAGAAAAATTTAAAACAAAAGCTAAGTCAAGTATGAAGCTTGGTAGAGGCACCAAAAGCATACCAATGATAACTATAACAAAGGTGGAGAGGACGCTTGCTTGATTTTGAAATACTTGCTTGAAGAAATGGCTGAGGGTCTGTAAATTGAGAGGTCTAGAAATCATCGTCAAATATTATGTCGTCTTCCTCATAATAACCATCAAAGTTATTACGATTTTCGATGACTTCGTTCATGAGAATTTCCTTGTTCTCAAATGGATCAGTCATCGCATATAATTTAAGTACCCTATGGCCCTCTACTAATTCTACGTGACCCGGTTGATTTTCCATTATCCTCAAGTAGTCAAATGAATTAACATTTATATGAATTCTTCTATTAAATATTAAAGTTCCTTCAGAATCAGAAACGAAGACTTCGACGACGAAAGCTTCGCTTTCGGTAAAAATCTGACCGTCTATTTCATCTATAAATTTAACGTGATCAAAGCCTTTTAGTACTCTGATCATATCTTTTTTAGCAGTAATTAAACCTTTACCGACTATACAGGGAATCTGTTTGTCTCTATCTCTATCTTCATTCAAGCAGTTCCACCTCTTTTTTACTAAGTAAAATATAAGTGTAGTTTATATTTACTACTATGACCATTATATGCCCAGCTTACGCTAGGGGCAATGAAATAGTGTAGAGTTTTATAATTATCTCTAAAATTTTATGGCAGTTACTTATGAACTAATAGCAAAGCAAAATAAAGCCCGTGCTGGGATAATCATTACTCCTCACGGTAATATAGAGACTCCAGTGTTTATGCCAGTAGGTACGCAGTCTACGGTTAAGGCTATGACTTATGATCAGGTGCGTGCCTGTGGCACTGAAATTAGTTTAGCTAATACTTATCATTTATTTTTGCGCCCAGGGGCTGATTTGATAGCTAAGGCTGGTGGTTTACATAAATGGACTAATTTTGAAAAACCATTTTTAACAGATTCGGGAGGTTTTCAAATTTTTTCACAAATGCGAATTAACAAGTGTAAAATTTCCGATGCTGGAGCTGAGTTTATCGATACAGTTACTGGTCAAAAGCACTTTATGAGTCCAGAAGATTCTATCTTAACGCAAAATAAATTAGGCGCTGATATTATCATGGCTTTTGATCATTGCCCGCAGGGCAATGCTACTTACGAAGAAGCTCGCGAAGCGATGTTGCGTACACATGCTTGGGCGGAACGCTGTGTGCAAGCTCATCTTAGAGCTGAGGATCAGGCTTTATTCCTTATAGTCCAAGGCGGGATTTATGAAGATCTTAGAAAGCAGAGCGCAGAGTTTATTTCAGGCTTAGATGTTCCAGGGTTCGCTATTGGTGGAGTTTCTGTAGGCGAGAGCCGAGAAGATATAGATCGAATAGTAGAGTTTACTACACCATTATTACCAGAAAATAAACCTAGATATCTTATGGGGATAGGCACTAAAGAGGATATTGTAAAAGCGATTGCTGCTGGGATTGATATGTTTGACTGTGTAATGCCAACTCGCATAGCTAGGCATGGTGGTTTTTTTGATCATAACGGTGATCGTATGCAGATTAAAAATCAAAAGTATACGGAAGACTTTTCTCCACTAGTTGAGGGATGTCCTTGTTATACCTGTGTGAATCATACTCGTGCTTATGTTAGGCACTTATGGAAGGTTCATGAAATTACTGCTGGAACGCTTTTGAGTATACATAATTTGACCTACCTGATTAATTTAGCTAAAGAGATTAGGGGGAATATTATCAGTGGTACTTTCGATCCGGCGAAGTATTTAAATGCTTAATGAAAAATACTTTTTTGATATTTTTTAATTTTGAAAATGGCTGATGAGATAAGTTTAGATGAAAATCAAACAGATGTATCCGTGGAATCCCTAGTGGAACCGGGTTCTGGCGTGAAAGATTTAGCTATGGCTCCATCTGATGATGCTGTAAATGATGAGAATCAAGTCAGCGAAGATGATTTGCCCGATGAGGGGCAGTCTACTGATCTTGCTGCTGAGCAGCTAGATGATGAAATAAATGAGCTTAAGAAAAATCTCTCCAAAGATATTAAGATCATAGATGAGGCTTTAAGTGATGAAGAGTTTCTTGCGAAGATTAATTCTAGAAATGTTTTTGTTCGTTTTGAAAAATATTTAAGGGCTAATGTACAGACTTTAAATGATTTTGAAGCTATTCTGAAAAGTATTTTTTTGCAATTCCTTCTGCTTTTAGGTATAGCTGCTAGTGTAGGACTTTATTATTATGGTCAGAGCTTTTATGAAGATGAAAAGAGAAAAGCTTTAATTGGATATATTAAGGTGAATCACAAACTGCCAGAGACTTACAAGGGTGCTATAGATCCTGAACTTAAAACTCTTATAGAAAAATATGTTTTACCGCACCAAAAGCATGAAGACTCAGAAGAAGTCATAGAAGAGGCTCCACTTACAGGTCTTAAATATCCAGGAGTCATTACTAATGCACTGTTGTTAATGATTTTAGAGGAGCAGGGTGTTGGTAAGGTTACAGCTAAAGGTACTGAGTATACCGAGAAAATAAATTTATCTGGATTGGATTTGAAGAGTATCGACTTTAAATATTTAAATCGTTTTATTCAGAGTGATTTAAGGCAGGTAGATATGCGAGGTGTGGTTATAGAGCAGGTTCAATTTAGGGGGGCGAAGCTTAACGGTGCTGATATGAGTCAAGCTATTCTTAAAGAAGGAAATTTTATTAGGGCGAAAATGGATCATGTGAAATTAAGAGCTGCTGAGCTAACCGATGCAAATTTTTATGGTGCTGCTGGTGATAACGTTCTTTTTGAGGGTGCTTTACTTGCTAGGGTTAATTTTAAAGAAACAAGTTTTTTAGAAGTTTATTTTGAAAATGCTGTGGCTTTTGATGCTAATTTTGAAAAAGCACAGTTACAAGGTGCTAATTTTATGAGTGCTGATTTGCGAAACGCTAATTTTAAAGGAGCTAATTTAACTGCTGCAAATTTCCGTTCGGCTAATTTAGAAGGTGCTAATTTTAAAGATGCTATCCTTGATGGGGCTAATTTTGGGACTGCAAATCTTTTAAATACCTCTCTAGAAAATGCTTCATTAAATAATGCTTTTCTTGGGGAAGCGACTAATTTAACGACGGAGCAGTTAGAAGCTGCACAGTTTGCTTATAATGCTGAAACACTGCCAGAGTGGGTTGATCAAAGAAAGCTGAGTTGGCAACGCAGATTTTAGGACACTATGGGCGTGTAGCGAAACTCCAATTTCTGCGTTTTCGTCGTCCTCATGATCCTCATGCACACCTAGTGCACTGCGGTCATTCGTTCTCCTCAGCCTTGAACTTGTTCGTTTGGCTACACGCACACTACGGTCATTCGTCCTCCTCAGCCTTGAATTTATACACTCGGGAGCAGTGTCTTAAGTCCGTCAATCTGTGAAATTATAAAATCCTCACCGATGCTAAGTCTATTTAATAAATCAAAATCATTATTCTGTCTGTAAGAATATTCTCTGACATATTTATCTAAAGTTTCTAAACCTATGTAACTACTTCCTTTAAGCCTAGAATTCACTATGCATGATGGATTAGAGTTAAAGTCAAGAATGACAGCTTTCGAATTATCAGGGAAGCTTATTACAGGTGACTTAGCATCTATTCCGAAAATTACTAAATCTGAATTCATGCAAGCTTTTTCTACCTTTTCTGTTTTGTAGCCATTTTTCTTAGAGCGAATAAAGTTCATGAAGCTTAGATTTGGACTTTCTTTAAAGTTTTGAATTTGTACAGAGGCAGAGCTTACGCGGTGTATCAAGGTTAGATTCGGTGCAGAAAAGCTGAGATTATTAACTAATGATAGGCAGGATTGAATTGCGGTACTGCCAGAGCCTAGTATGGTAGCAGTCTGTAAAGGAGCCATTAAACTTAAGCTCATATAAGCTTTTTGGATAGCTACGTCACAGTAGGAGACTGCTTTTAAATATACATGTTTATTAAAGAAAGCTCTTAAGAACTGAGCTTTTTCTAAAAGTTTTAAACCACGTTCTTTTAAGAAACCAAGATTTAAAGCCTGCTTAAAAGCACCATTGAATTGAATACTAATCTCTGATTCACCTACAAGCCCACTATTTAGACCACAATAAGTTCTAAATATTTGTAACTGAGCTTCTTCGTTAAAAAGAAAAGCGAAGCTGACTTCTCTTTCTATATAGTGATTAACTCTTTTCTCGATTTGTTTAGCCAAATTTTTTCTAAGTAATGGATTATCTGTAATAAATTTATCTTTTAAAAAAATAATTAGTTCAAAACGGTTACAGGTAGAGATAAGTGTGAGTTCTTCAATGCAAGGAATATCACTTAAAAATTCTAAAAAGTTACTGATATCGTCTTGGGAAATTTTTAATTTACTGAGCTCAGATGCCGTGCAAAAACTTAGCTTATGAGCTAATGGATTAGTCCTCTGATTTGGTATAGAGATACCGAAATATAGTAAATTTTGCACTATAGTTTAATTATATATGACAAGTTATCTTTAGATAAAATTAAAGAAGGCTTTCAGATTCATCAAAAAGATTTAACTCTGTAGCTACTGTCATTATGAAGTTTTTCGCCTCTATTTCAGTAGGTGCATAAATAAATAATCTAACTGAATCTTTTAGCTCACTCGATAGTATCTGAACTTTAATTCTGTAATTAGCATCAGAAGCAGTTCTTTCTATCTGTAAAAAATTTTCCTCATTTAAGTAAGATGCAGCGGCTTTACTGTAATTTAAATCTACAGCAACACCAGTTAGGTGTACATATCTAAGACCATCACGATAAAAATTTAATTTTCCTTGAGTGCAGGAAAATAAAAGATCGAAAAGGTTTTCTTCGATTAAATCTAGGCTTAATTCAGCACTTAAGTCTGGGGCTAAGACTTCGAAACGATCTAGAATGACTTCCCCCTCAGGGTTTAGCTTGGTTATGAAGCTGATAAAGCCCGAAAAAGATTGCTGTGAATTTCTATTTCCTGTGCTTTCTTCATCCTCATTATTTTGAGCTAAAGCATTCAGAAAGGGTTTTATAATTTTCTCGTTAATTTCTAATTGTAGTTGATCTGTATTCCCGTCAGAGAGAGAATTAGCTGATTTTTCATTAAAGGTAAGTGAATATTGATTATACTCTCTGTGCATTTTGATTGGCACAAGGCTAAGGGCGGTATTACCATCGTATAAAATACTGGTACAGAATTCTTCACTCTCTGAATATGCTTCAATAATCAGACGTTTTTTATAAGTACTTAAAAATGGCTGTGAAAAATACTCTTCAATAAAGGCAGTAGCATTATTAATATCATCAGCGATAAAAACTTTCTTTTCATAATTAGTCTCGAAAAGAAAATCCGGTCTAATAATTATTGGAAAATTTAAGTGAGCTAAATAAGCAAGGCAGACTTCCTTATTATCAAAGCTCACATAAGGCTCACTTGGAATCAAGTTTTGGTGCATAAATTCTTTAGCGGCATGATGTGAGAAACAGATTTCAGTGGAGGTGCTAGTTGGTCCGAATATATTTAAACCCTTTTCTTGAAAAGCTTCTACTATGCCTGAAGCTATTAATTTTTCTGAGCAAGCTATGCTTAAGCTAATTCTTCTCGCTGAGACTATATCTATAATTTTTTCTATATCATATTCTGGAAGGTAAATATTCTCACAGAGATTTGAAAAATTTTCTTGCTTAGAAATAGAGATGATTTCTAGTTTCTGTTCGTTATTGTCATAGCTAAGCTTTTCTATTACTGATCTAGCAAAAGCGTTATCTCCAATGACTAGTACTTTGATCGAATACATCTAGTAAGATTCTCTCACAAGTCTCAGATTATGGCACTGCTCGCGAACTCCAATTTCTGCTGTGCAGTTAGTGTATTATTGGAATAATATGCTATCTGGTGCGGAAAATTTAAGTTTATTAGGTAATACTGAGACCCAGTACCCAAGCTCACCTGAAGAGGCTAAGCTAGAGGCTATTCCGAATCTCTGTAAAGCTAATGATTATATTATTAACTTAGATTGTCATGAATTTACCTGCCTCTGTCCGAAGACTGCACAGCCAGATTTTGCGAAAATTTATATTAGTTATATTCCAGATGAGTTTATAGTTGAAAGTAAATCTTTAAAGCTGTATCTTTTTTCGTACAGAAATTCGGGGATATTTCATGAATTTGTAATTAATAAAATAGCAAATGATTTGCAGAATCTTTTAAAGACGAAGGTTTTAAAAGTAGTCGGGGATTTTATGCCGCGGGGCGGTATAGCGATTAAGCCAGTAGTTATTCTTGGTGATAAGGAATTAGCGAAGAGTCTTTAGTAATAAAATGAATGGAGACCAAAAAACAGAGGGTTATAGTAACAAGGGAAGTGGGACTTTGCAAACCTGCGATAAGGTCGTAGTCGTATTTTCAGGTGGTCAAGACAGTACTACCTGCCTTTATTGGGTTTTAAATAATTTCTATCCTAATTTAGATAAAGCTTTAAGAAAGAAATATATTCAGCTTGTTACCTTTGATTATGGTCAAAGACACAGTATTGAATTGGAATCTGCTAGGAAAATCGCTGAGTTCGCTCACCTAGAGACGATAGTTATAAATATCTCAGAAGCTTTAAGGGGAGCAAGTTCCCTGCTCGGTTCTAGAGCCGAATTATTAACTCATGAAAATTTAGAAGAATTTAGTAGTGCTAGTGTGCCACAGACCTTTGTTCCAGCACGGAATTTATTATTTCTTTCGCTCGCTGCTAATATTGCTTATGACTTTAAAGCTGAGCATATAGTAACTGGTGTCTGTGAAACTGATTACGCGGGCTATTTTGACTGCCGTAAGACTTTTATCGATTCTATGCAGACTACTATTAATTTGGCATTATTCGGAACTGATAAAAATATTCAGATTCATACACCGCTTATGTATTTAGATAAGGCTGATACTGTAAGATTAGCTCAGTCTTTAGGTGATGAATGTATGCAGGCTTTAGCCTATTCTCATACTTGTTATAGTGGTGTGTTTCCGCCTTGTGGTAAGTGCCATGCTTGTCATTTAAGAGCTAGGGGCTTTAAAGATGCTGGGGTAGCGGACCCTATATTTAGTATCTCTTGAAAATGCTTGTGTTGATTACTGCTATTAATACCATTCTGGAAAAAAGTCTTTTTCAGATTAAAATGGTATTTTGGTAAATTAAGAATCTAAATGCAAGACTAAGAAAAGGATGTGACTATGAGTAGTTTAATTTTAAATAAAACTGATAATCAGGTACAGATTTTTGAGACTGTTCAAGGTGAGGGTATGTTTCTCGGAGTGCCGAGCTTTTTTATTCGCCTTCAAGGCTGCTCGGTGAGATGTTTCTTCTGTGATGAAAAGAAAACTTGGGCTTTAGGAACTAAGAATGAGCAGATTCTAAATTATGAAGAAATTTTAGAACAGCTTCAGATTATGAATTCAAGCTTAAAAAGAGTGGTGATTACCGGAGGCGAGCCTACAGAGCAGGATATAGTACCTTTTATTAAATTTTTAAATTCCCATGATTATAAAGTAGCTTTAGAATCAGCGATGACTGGTAAATATGCTAAGGCTGTACTGGATTATATTTTTGTTCAAGAGCAGTTCCCCTGTGGGACTGCTCTTGAAGGTACAAGTTCAAGGCGAAGGAGGACGAATGAGCAGTCCTTTTGGTTAACTTTCAGTCCTAAAGCGATTTATAGTGAGGCTGGTGAACCTAGTGATGAAAGGGTTTATGCTTTAGCTCATGAAATTAAGTTCGTTGTAGCTGATGATAAAGCTGTCGCTTTTTTAGAGAATATACTTTTACCAAAAGTTTTATTCACAGATCATGCAGCGGGCGAAAACGCAGAGAATGTACTTTCGCAGCGGTCTTCGAAACCATTTTTCTTAGTGGCAGATTGGAATAATATTAAAGAGAATCAGGCTCGTATATTAGAGCTTTTAAAAAAATATCCTGAGATTTTAAGAATCGGGATTCAGGCACATAAGTACTGGAATATAGCTTAAACTTGCATGTTTGCAAGCAGTCCCCTTGTGCTTTTTGGGCGTGTAGCCAAACGAACAAGTTCAAGGCTGAGGAGGACGAAAACGCAGAAATTGGAGTTTCGCTACACGCCCTTTTTGGAGTTATAATTGATTTATGCATTCACTCACTATTATGAATTTAGGGCGTGTAGCCGAGCGAATAATACCATTCTGGAAAATTCTTTTGAGTCCAAGCAGTCCGAAACTAGGACTGCGCAAGGGACATATGAAAGTCTTTTTCAGATTAAAATGGTATTTTGGTATAAGTTCAAGGCTGAGAAGAACGAATAATTTCAAGCTTCTAAAGTCTTCTCTCTGCTTAGCTTCTCTGTTATTAACAAGTCCACTTGCTCTAGGAGCTGCTTCAGCTATGGATATGTCAGATATGAGTATTAATGTAAGAGACTCATCTAAAGTAAATTTAGATGACTTCGAGGCAGTGACTAATGATCCAGTTGATTTTAAAAGTCTTTCTGATTTTGCTGCTGCACCTTTTAAATTAAATACTGCTACTGGGCAGGTTCCAGTTCAAGCTAGGTTAAGAATAATAGTAGAAACTCCACTTACAGCGAAGAAATCAGAGCTGGGAGATGATTTTAAAGCAAGAGTCCTAGAAGATTTTTACTTAACTGGTGATTATAAAAAGCTGATAGTGCCTAAGTTTTCATGGATTCGCGGGAAAGTCTCTGATTTAAAGCGTCCTAGATTTTTAAGTAAGTCTGGTGTGCTTGAAATTAGTTTAGATTCACTTATTACTCCACAGGGAGATTACGTACCACTAGATGCAAGGCTTACTTTTGTCGAAGGCATAGTTAATAAAGAGGGACTATTAGATCCGCAGACTGGTTTTTCTGATAAGGCTATGGACCCGACTCATGCTCTTTTAAGTACTAAAACTGGTCAAGTGGTTTCTGTGGCTACGCTTGGTTTACCAGTAGCTGGTTCTTTACTTGGTGGAAGTGTTATAGCACTTTTCTCTAGAGGTGATTCTGCAGCTATAGATAAGGGGCAGGAATTGCAGATTATGATCACTCGTAATGTAGATATCGCTCTTTAACCATTTTATAACTAATTTTATGTAGATATTTGGTGGAGTATAGTAGCTGTTTGGCTGCTCTGTTTTACTTAGTTAAGTTTCGGAGGGTTAGATTATTTTTCGGTTTAGGTTAGAGTTTGCACTTACACCTGTTTCGGGCGGGGGAGTTCCTTATGTTCCTCCCATTAAGTTAACGCAGCCTGTTTCTAATAATTCTGCTACTGGTGGAAAAGGAGATTATTTTAGTGTTGCTACTGGGATAATTGGTATCGCTGCAGAACTTTTTTCTGGTAATAAAGATGCCTGGGGGGATCAGGGAGCTGTTGAAGAGCATGTATTTGTAAACTCACTTCCTAAGAGAGCTGCTGATCAAGGATTAGATAATTTAACTCTACAGCAACGGAAAGCTGTAAGCGAACAACTAGATCAATATGCCCTATCTTTAAGTGGACCGTTAGATCCTAATCAAATTAAATTAGATTTACAAGAGCAGTTAGAGCAACAGGGCTATGATCAAGAGACTATAGAAGCAGTTTTAAATGAGATGTTTAATGGTAAGCCTGGATCTTCTGGTCTTGAAGCTGGTTTGAATAATAAAAATCCTCAAACTGGCTTGAATCCAACAGAATCATTACAGTTATCTTTAATAACTGGTTATAAAAATACTTTAGTGGGAGTTTATACTGGTGAATTAACTCAAGAGCAGGCTAGAGCTAAGATTGAGGATTTTAGTTCAGCAGCTTCTAAAAAAATTGAGACATTTAAAAGAAGTTTACAAGAATTAGCTAAAGAGAAAGCTGATTATAAGCAGGATACGGTTAATCACAAACAAGCAATTCATGAAGCTGGTATGGAGATTGCACGCTCTTCTGATGGTACTGATGGTACTGATGGTGATCAAGAATCTATGGCCCTAGAATCTAGTCTGAAGTTAAATTAAGAAAAAGAAGCTCATTGTATAAAGGTTTCAATAACAAAAAGTAACCTAAAACAATGAGCAAGTATAACCATATCACAGAAGCAATGCGTCAGAAGATAGAGGCGATGTTAATTTCCATGCCGATACAGAAGAATATCGCGAGGGCAGTAGGAATAAGCGAAGGAGCCTTAAGTCTTGAGTTAAAGCGCAATAAGCATCCGAGCGGTACATATTCAGCAGAATACGCAGAAGCCCAAGCTCGTAAGCGTAGAAAAGGCTCAAAGATTAGAACAGTGCTTACGGGTAGAGTATCAGAGTACATAGAAACAAAACTAAAAGAATATTGGAGCCCAGATCAGATTTCAAATGCAGGAAAGCTAGAA
>JBJTTW010000024.1:0-10859 GCA_046080385.1 bacterium | reverse complement strand
TTTGAAGATTTGATTGAAATTCCTGAATATAATTTAAATGTTTATGATGTGGAATCCTTGCCGCTGATACCGATTATGTTTGATGCAGGTTATTTAACTGTAGTACAGCAGTCATTAATGGGAAATGACATTATTTATGGTTTAAGTTACCCTAATTATGAAGTTAAGAACTCTCTGATAAGTGGCTTATTAAGTGAGTTTAGTGAAAAGAATAGTGGAAGTATCTCCCCAGAGCTGCTTCAGATATCACGAACTATTATTAATAATGATTTAGAAAAATTCTTCGTTCTCTTAAAATCCTATTTCGCTTCTATTCCTTATGATCTGATCCCTAAAAAAGAACTGAATGAAAAGTATTTCCAGCTTATCTTTTATCTATTAATGCGAGTAACTAGTTTTAGAGTAAATACAGAAGATAGAACAAATTTAGGGCGTATAGATTTAGTTTTAGAAAACGATACGGATGTATATCTTTTTGAGCTTAAGGTTAATTCCTCTGCTACTGCGGCTTTAGAGCAGATTAAAGAGAAGAATTATTATGAAAAATATTTACATATACCAGTAATGAAGGCGGGTTCTAGTGCAGAAAAAGCCGTGCATATTATTGGGCTAAATCTGTCTTTAGAAGAGAGAAATATTACTGAGTATTTAGTGGAGAGAGTTTAGGGATTAGTGGAGTCTTTTTAGAGATTCATCATGGGCGTGTAGCGAAACTCCAATTTCTGCGTTTTCGCCCGCCTCAGCCTTGAACTTGTTCGTTTGGCTACACGCCCATCATAGGACTTCTCTTAAAAAATCTACAACAGTAGAAATTAGAAGTGTCTTCTAGAGACCAATTCATAACTTGATATAATACAATCACTTAAAACCCCCAGCTAAAGCCAGAATCTGCGGGTTTTTTCTTTTAAAAAAGTAATAATTGATTTGGATTCCTTTTTGGTCGTGACTTTTTTTTACAATCAAATCTAACTGAATTACTATATTGTTTATCGGTAAAATTCAAAATATAAACCTGACCAGCTTCTGGTAAATTATTTTCTATCCTTTTCATTGCAGCAACTAATTCTGATCGACCAAGAAAATATTTCATATAGGAAGAAAACTGAGTCATTTCAAAGCCTTCATCAAGTAAAAAGTTTCTAAAATCCTGAGACACTAGAGTCGTTTTTCAATCTGCCTTGCATATTTTTCATGCCTTGAAGCAAAACGAGTTAAAGCCAAGTTTTCTTGTGTCGCAATCGTCGCCATAACAATGATTGTAAAAATCAGAAAAATATAGAAAATAAGATTCACTTCATTAGCGTAGTAAATTAGTGAAATTTCTTTAAGCTAACACCTATCAGAAAGCATGTTAAACTTGTTTTCATGGTTTCCTACAGTAGCTTTCCTAACTTTGACATAGATAGAGCTTTAGAATTAGCCAATTTATCAAATGAAGCCTATGCTCAATACAAAGCTTGGCAAAATAAACAAACTTGGAAACCACCAAGTGGGTATGCTTTAGAAACCACCATGGATGCTGTTTATGAAAATGACAGTATGCCTTTAGGTTATATCGCAAGTAAATTACAAAATATTTATATAGTTTGGCGTGGCACTCAAGATATAGAAGAGTGGGTAGAAGATGCTAAGTTTGACCAAATTAATTGCAGCTTCCTTAAAAATAATGAAAAAGTTGCGCTTGGCTTTCATCAAATGTATGTTACTGGAAATGCAAAAGTTAATTCTCCACAAAAAACTGTCCTAGACTACCTTAGTAAATTACCAGCAAATACCTATAAAAACCTCTGGGTCACTGGACATAGCCTTGGTGGCGCACTAGCGGTGCTTAATATCTCTGACATAGTAAACAACACTATTCACACTGATGCCTCTATGTATAGCTTTGCTGGGCCAAGAGTTGGAGATGCAAATTTTGCAAATAGTTTTGATAGTAGCGTAGGAGTAAGTTGGAGAATAGTAAACAGCAATGACGAAGTTCCTAGGTTACCACCAGAGTACTGCCCACCAATTTTACACACATTTCACTATGAGCATGTAAATAGAAGTTTCCCTATTACTTTTGGAAATTCTTGGAATTTAGTGAAAGATCATTCGATTGATGCTTACATCACTCAATTACAGCAAATTACCAAACTCTGAAACCATCGCAGATAGATTACCAGTCAAGTTCCGTGGATCAGTAGGTGCTTTCACATTCTCTAGTAGCGGAGATAAACTATTAACAGCTGATGTCAGATTTTTTGGTTCTGTAGCACGAAAAAATTTCGATGAGAATATTGATATAGATTTTTTGGTAAATTTTAATTCAAAGACTAGTTTACTGGACTGGTGTAATTTAAGGCTAGATTTAGAAGATTTACTCGGTACTAAGGTAGATGTAGCTTCAGAAAAAACATTAAAGCCTCGAATTAGAGATAGGGTACTTGAAGAGGCAATAAATTTGTGAGAGATGATATTATACCAAAATACCATTTTAATCTGAAAAAGACTTTTATATGTCCCTTGCGCAGTCCTAGTTTCGGACTGCTTGGACTCAAAAGAATTTTCCAGAATGGTATTAGTCGATTACAAGATATTTTAAATTCAATTAAATTAATTGAAGCTACGCTTCCTAATGATCGCCTAGTCTATGATTTATCTGAAATAGAATTCCAATCATAAGCTTTTAACTTTCTCTTGAACTAATTTATCAAAGCCTTTATGGGTAAAGCCTGTAATCTCAGCATCTTTAGTAGTGAAATTTTCATCTTTAAGCTCATCTGCTAAATATACAAAGAACAGATTAATCGGGAAAGGAGACAAACCTGTTTCTTTATTCTTAGAGTCTTTCGATTTATAGTAGTCCTCGCTTGTCATTTTTAGTATTTTTATAATACCTAAACTTTGATTCTCCCTAGAATCTTGTTGATCTGTGCCAGCAAAGCTTTCTAGGTGGCTGACTAAAGACTTAAAAAGCTCAGATAAGTCATCAGACTCCAAAAGCTTTCTAAAACTGCATTTAGCATTTGGGTTACTAAAAAAGTCTATATTATTCATAGATGAATATAAATTATAAATATCTTCTAAAGTGTCTCTCTGACTAATCACAGATTCTCTTTCATCTTCACTAAGCTCCTTAAAATATTTCAGTAAAGAATAAAGCTTATAAAAATTAAGTCTCTTGTCTTTAAAGCCTGGAGCGAATTTTATAAAATATTTAATCGCAATATTCTGTGCTGCTTGAACATCAGCTAGGCACGCTGATCCATCCAAATCTTTGTATATAGCTTGCCCGCCAAAAGGTTTTATATAGCTATTAAGTTTTTCTGATTTTTCATTTTGAGTATATATTCCCTTCCAATTCATAGTTTCATAGATTGAAACCTTATCCATTTCTAGAACATCTCTCTTATCTTTGTGCTTCCCGCCAGTTCTACGGCTAATTTGTGAAGTATAGAATGCACTGATAGTTTTAGCAATCCCAGACGGCGTTCCCCAAATATGCTTTCTTATAGCTTGATCAGTTTTATTATCGTTCTTACCTAGTGACACATCAGAACGCTTTAGGGTTTTATATAATCTTTTAATTTTATCTGCCCCAGCTTCAAAGTTATCTACTTCTGACTCATAAACGGGTCTAGCTTTGTGTTCCATAGCTAATTGGTGAATCTTATTTCTTATCTGCCCCGTAGCATGCTCTCTAAGTCTAGCTATCTTAGTATCTGCTGAATAAAAGCTACCTATACTCTGGCTGTCTTTCCAGCTATAGACTTGCTTTCTTAGGCTATCTAATAATCTAACTCGATGAAAACCATGATTTAAAAATTCCCCTGCCCTAGTATTATAAACAGCCCAACCAAAGCCATATTCACCTAAATCAATTCCTAAAAGATTCTCTTCAGTGCCACTAAACTTATTATCCTTTTTCTTTAAATTATCTTGATTTAAAAAATCAATCTCAGATTCAGTTTTACGATTATTTTTTATTGAGAAAGGTATAGAAGCAAATAGAGAATATTCTTTAGCTTCATTCTCTTCATTTAAATCTAAACCATCATACAAAGCTTTTATAGATTTTAGTTTATGCTTAACTTTCCAGATTAAAGAGATTTGAGGAAGCTTTATTTTTAAATCTTTTAAATTATCATCAAAACCCCATAAAAATTTATCTAAAAATTGTTTTTGATATACAGATGTTTCTATTGGTAAGGAGTAATAGTGATTTTTTGATTTCCTAGTACTCAATATTTCTTCTAATCCAGCTTTATTGATTAGATAGATTTTATCAAATTCTTCTTTTTGTTCTTTCCTTGAATCATCTAAACCATCAATCTTACCAGCAGACTTTATTACCAGCTCCCATCTATGAGGTAGTGCCGCAAGCAGCGGATAATATTCTTCCTTCTTTAATTCAAATATACGACTCACAAGGTCTTTTGGTGAGCTAATTTCAAGATTCTCTTTATTATCTTTCTGAAATTTTTCATATAAGTTTTTTACTTTATCTAAATTAGAAAAAGATAGAGAGAAATTATTTATTAGATTAGATTTATTTTTTTGAGAAGTGTAACCTAGCTTGGTCTTAGCATTATTCAAACGTCTAATTTTTCGATTAATTACTATTCGCTCCGCTTCAGATGCTGATTTCCTATCGTTACGCAATTTAATTAATTTATTACAAATATCATCAGTAGCTTCATCAAAACGACTTTCATCTACTAATACATAGCGTAAATTGAAAATATCCTCTACTAGAGTAATCGTATGGTTTTTAATATATTCACGTTTAGATAATAGAGTAAGGCTAGCTTTCAGCTTAGAACAAATGCTTGCTTGTATAAACTTAGTTAATAGCTGCTTACCTTCTTTATCTCTATATTTATCTTCATGTATAATCCATTCCCTATGAGCATAATAGCGTTCATCATGAATATCCAGAGAGAAATCATCTTTAGGATTAATGTTTTTAAAAATCTCAGAAAAATCTAAAGTATCTTTAAGTAATTTAAAACTCAACCCTAAATAGATTTTCAATATCTCAGCTTTAAACAAAGATGCTTCAGTAGCGAAGCCTTCTATATCAAGATTATAAAAGTTTTTTAAATCAATAAAATCATCAAGATCAAACACATTCTCTATTGATAATAATTTTTGAAGCTTACCTTTTAAATCTAAAAGTAGTGATTTATCGAACTTTAATCCTTCAGCAAAGTGAACTTCTTTAATTATTACGGACTTGTTCTTTTGCTGAAAATTGGGATTGATATAAAATTTATATTTTTCTTCAGATGAATTTCCTGAAAAGCTTACCAGAAAAGAATCATCTAAATTAATACCGTTATGATATGACTCAAATATTTCTTTTAGAGATTTTTTAAGTGTTTGGCTGTCATCAGTATATCTTAAATAAACTCTATGCAAGGAACTTAAAGTTTTTCTAAATTCCACTTCAGCAAAGGATCTTTTTTCTTTTTCTGAATACGAGTGCGAGAAGTCTTCTTTTTCCAAACCTTCTCCAGATTGAATATTGTCTAGGATCTTAAATATCTTCTTAGATGAATCTTTTAAAGTGCTAGCAGCAGCTCCTAATTCTCCATACTCAGGCTTTCTTCCTTGACCAAAAAATGCTGGCCATTTTTTAATTTTCTTTGGAATATATTTCTCTTTCCACTTATACCTTTCTTCTGACTGGTCTTCTTCACTTTCCTCACAGTCTTCTTCATTGTGATTTTTAGATTTTTTCTTGTCTAAAAAATCTTCGAGGTATTTATTATGCTCATCAATTTTAATACCTTCGTTATTTAAACGATTAAAGTAAGCACGAATTTCTTGAGACTCTTCAGCATGTGTCTCCAAGCGTTTTTGTAAATTATTTAAACCTAGATGCTCCGCAGAATCATCTTTTAATAAGCTAAAATCTTTTTGGAGATTTCTATAATCTTCACTTAATTTCTTAATTAACTCAATATAAGCGAGGGAGAAAATGAAATTACCAGAATCTAAAAGCTCCTTTGAAGCTTTATCTATAAGATGCTCATGAATTTCTTTATAGATATTACTCTCTTTAAAATACTTATCAAACTCGTCTAAACGATTTTCAAAATTACTTAACCAAGAGGCAAACTTAAGTCCAACATGGGAACGATAGAGACCAAAACCCTTACCTGTAGTAAATGAGATAGAACTATCAGGAATTTCCTTTGCGATTCTTCTAATTTTAGCTACGTAAATATTTAAAAGATCTTCATTATCCATAAATAAACTAGGGTTCGCAGCGATAAGTTTTTTACGTGTCGCGTTTTCATCATTTTTAAAGTCATGTAAAGTTTTTCCAAAAAAATTACTTAACCCACTATAATTCTCGCCACCAAACCCCATCAAATATTTCTGTAAATTAATTTTCTGTCCATCTTCTTCAGAAGAGCCTTTCTGTTCTTTTTCAATATGATGTTCCTCTGAAAATGATCTAAACAAATCACTTTTAGATAAAATTTTAAATTGCTGAAAATATAACTGATATATAGTATATTCCTGCCACTCTTTAATTCTTTCTTGATAAAAAGCACTCAAGTCTTTGTCAGAATGAGACTGAAAATAAATGATAAAAGTTTGATCACTATCAGATTCTTGACCTAAAGTAGTAAGGTTCGTAATAGATTTATCATCAGGAAAAGCCTTCTTCCAAGCACGCTTAGTAGCATCTTTTAAAGATGGAGATTCGTTTAAATTTTCAGACTCTATAAAAATTTGTTTTAAGTGTTTGTAAAATTCAATTAAATTATCTATGCCTTGAGGAAAATTGTCTTCAGGTTTTAAAGAAGGAGTAATCTGCTTTAAATAATTTTCTAGAGCTATTTTCATATCATTCTCTAACTGATTAAAGTCACAATTGCAAAAGATTTCAAGTAAATATTTAATTTTACGATCATCACAAATAGCTTTACGACAGCCTTCTTGATTGCCTTTTACTCGCAGCTTCATAAAGCTACTTAAGCTTTCTCTTCTTTGACAGACAGAGTTTTGTACAGAATCACTCAAGTTAGTAAAATTTATTCCGAGCTTCCTTCTTAACTGTTTTTGCATATCTGCTGCACTTACAAATACAAAGCCCAGTTTATAAAACTCAATCAATGCATTTAAGAGACTCTTCGAGTCAGAAGTATTAATAATCTGAGAGAGATCAGAAAATCGCTGATTTAAAAAACTACTTTCAAAAGGAATAGTAAGCTTAAAATTATGCGTTCTAATTTGACTGCTGCCTTTAATCTCAGCAAGCCTTTGAAAATGCCTTGAATAACCTAGTTTTTTTTCATCTAGTCTTCTTGCAATTTTCTTCTTCGCTTCAGTAATACCAGCCGTCATAATAATTAATATTAACTCAAAATTTAAGTCCTTTTAATGATAGAATGATCATAAATTTACTCAGTAAACTGACATTTTAATTAAACGATTTAAATTTTGTTTCTCACGTTTTTAATTGGTAATCCTAGATAGATGTGTAAACCTTAAGTTAAATAAACGAACTTTGTAAGAGTCGCTACTGAACTTAATTTCAAGAAATTATAAAAATCAGGTTTACACATCTGAAACATTGAAATAGATTGGGGTCTTTTTCAAACCTAAACTAATAGATTATTTTTATAAATTAAGATACTGATTCAGATTAGCATCTTGCCCTTTTAAAGCCTTTACCAATCAACAACACGATGAAACACGGTGTAACAGTAGTTCTTGGGGATATTACGCCTTTTAAAGCCTTTACCAATCAACAACACGATGAAACTGAGCCTGAAGCAGAAAACAAAACTATCATCACTTTTAAAGCCTTTACCAATCAACAACACGATGAAACTATAAAGTAAGATACTTGATATAACCTAAATCTTTTAAAGCCTTTACCAATCAACAACACGATGAAACCATTCCCAAAAGGAGTATTAACTCTATAGGACTTTTAAAGCCTTTACCAATCAACAACACGATGAAACGAACTATCATTAAACCGCCTGAACATCCTGAACTTTTAAAGCCTTTACCAATCAACAACACGATGAAACAAACGGTTTCTCCTGCAAATCTAACTGCCCCTCTTTTAAAGCCTTTACCAATCAACAACACGATGAAACTTACGATGGTGGAGGAACAGATCAGCGAATCGCTTTTAAAGCCTTTACCAATCAACAACACGATGAAACTGAAGTCAGGAAAACAGAACCAAGTGGGCATACTTTTAAAGCCTTTACCAATCAACAACACGATGAAACTCAGCCATCCAGTATTTGATACGATTGGTTCACTTTTAAACCCTTTACTAATCAACAACATAACTAAACCCACTAAGGAATAAGAAATTTATTATCATAAAAATTTTTCGTAGAGCCAGTTCTCACAACTTTTTCAGAAGTATTATTATCAATAGGAATAATTAATAATCCTTCACCTGGATTTTCATTTGATATAAACTTCAACTTACTCAAATCTTTCATCAAAGTGAGCTCCTTAGCGGGACTTAAGCTAAATTCAAAAATAGAATACTGCACTCTAGTACCATAATTCTCTAAAATACGAGTTAATTTAGATCTTCTCTTATCATCACTAATATCAAAAGCCAAAAAAAATCTTTTCATCTAAGAGGTACGCCTCCACTTAAAAAATGAAATCTGTTCTAGAGCTTTATCTCCCATACAGAAATGAAACAATTGCTTTATGTCTCTATTTATAATTTTGATTAAATTCTTTCCCTCCTCAAACTCAGTATCTTTAAGAAAATTTGACCATTCAAGAAAAAAGATTTTGAAGCCTTCACTAGATAGAACAGCCTCATCAAGTGAATCTCGTTCAAACATTTTATTTGAGAATTTACCTAAATTAATATTTTTAATAACATGGTGATCTACTAAACCTCTATAAATCTCCAAAAAATCGCTAGATAGGGCTGGATGACTATATTTCTGCTCATGTAAATAAGCAATATATGGATCAAGACCTGTAATTAATAGCTGAGTATGTATCTCTTTATTTAAAGAACTATATGCAAGTGAAAGAATTTGATTAAAAGGATCTTTAGGATCTTTTTTCACCCTTTTTAAAAATCTAAAATCCTCAGATTTAATCAGCTTTTCATCTATCCATGCTTTAAAATACTGCTGAGCTCTAGATCCTTCTACACCTCTCAGTTCATTAACAGTTAAAGCCTCAAAATCTTTATCTACACGATGTTTAGCACGAATTTTTTGTAGAAACATATTCTGATTATTGAGTTTCGCTTCTATGAATTTCTTAGCCATGTCTAATTTATTCTTTTCATCATGATGACTAATAAACTGTGCATATCTTAAAAAAACATTTTTAGGAAAATCAAATCTGAGAGACGCTTTATAACGCCCAGATCTAGTTAAAATATGTACGGGAATTAAATTTTTTTCTGCTAAAGATATAAATTCAAAAGAAATATTAGCTTCACCAAAGATCATAATATCTCTAACCACAGATGCTGGAATTTTAATTTTCTCATTAGTATTCTTTTTAATTAAACTAAAACTTTTTGATTGTGCATCTAGGCATGAAAAATCATTATTAATAGTTAATGTAGCTCTCTCAGTGATTAGATAATTCATATACTTCCTCATGACATAAATCATAAAAACAGCAACCAATACAGCTCTGATTCATAACTCTTTGAAATTGCTTAGGGTCAGGCAAACATTCCAAAATACTTTTGCAGATTGACTTTGCAATATTTTTAGCTTCATCATCAATAATATAATTAAGCTTTTCCTTAGAACCTGTGAAATAAATTTCAGCATCTCTAATGAGCTTAGTTGGAAACTGCTCCTCAAGACACAAAGATAAAAGAGCTAGCTGCACATGATGAGCTTTAGACTCTCTCTTCGCACCTCGCTTAAACTCTATGGGTATGTATGTGCCATCTGAAGTGATTTTCAAATAATCTAACTTACCTGTTAAATGAAAATTTTCGGATTTCACTTTTAAAGCTGAAATTAGCTTTGCACCGCCTCTTTTAATGATCTTTTCATGCTCTAAATGTGAATGCTCCGTCTTTCCATCCTGCATATAAATATTCTCTTCTCTATAGACAGGCGTATCTACAAGTAACAAAAAACTACTTCTCGGGCAGTAAGCATACTCCGCCACATAAGAAATTGGTAAATATGTCTCCCCCTGCATAGTTAAGATCTAATTTATGATAAAAATTTTAAATTTTGGATAAGATCAAGTACAGTTTACTAAAATAAAAGCTCCCAGTTTAGTACCAAAACAATCTAATCTTGGTATATTAATGGTATTATGGCTTACCAGTTCAAACTTCAAGTGCCAATCTCTGAGTCCCTAAACAAAAAGCTAAAAGAAAGAGCTGAAGAAATCGGTTTCAGCTCAGTAAATGAAATCGCAAGACTACTTCTAACCAATTTTGCAAACAAAAAGCTCAACATATCCTTCATCGAATCCAGCACAGAAACAGCCTCCCCAGAACTAGAAAAAATAATCGAAGAAGGTCTAAAAGAATATAAAGCTAGAAAAACTAAAAAACTAAATCCTAAAAAAAGCTTTCATGAACAGCTAATTAGTTAATAAAACCTCACCCTAATCTTGATGAGCTAACCAAAAACCAAAGGAGCCAAAGATAAGAGTAAATACAGCTACAAATATATAACCTTCAATCGTCATTTAATCTTTCTCCTGTTATAAACTACTTTCATTATACCAACAAAAATTCCAATTACTGCCGTCACCTTCATTTATAGTATTTTATAAAGTTTTATTCTAATATTTTAAAAACCTAGTGATGCACCCTACCAAACAGCCAAATCACCGAAGGATAAGCTGCAAGCCATATCCAGAGAAATCTATTAAAC
>JBJTTW010000023.1:0-13071 GCA_046080385.1 bacterium | reverse complement strand
GGAATTAACTCCTAAGACTAAGGAGTTTGGGAAAGTTTTTGAACATTTTATAATTAAAGAGTTTATTTATACGGCTAATTATTTAAATCCCGATTATAAATTTTCTTATTATCGAACTGAAAATAATGCGGAAGTGGATTTGATAATAGAAGCACCTACAGGAAAGGTTTTTGCGGTGGAGATTAAAGCCTCTGATACACCAAAGAACTCTGAACTTAAAGGTCTTAAATCCTTTAAAACACTGGTGCCTAAAGCATCCCTAATCTGTGCATCGCTTGCAGAGAAGCGTTATAAGCTGGATGAGGATATTTGGGTTTATCCTTGGCAAGAGGTTTTTGACATCGTCTTTAAGCAGGTTTAATTAAAGTATAAAATAAGCCTCCTCTTATAAATCACCAAAAAGCTCCTCCACCTCAAGTATCCGATCAAAACTAATAAAATGAATCTCCCTCCCATTCCAAGAAATAATTTCATTTAATGATTCATTGAAGACTATCCCAAAAGCTGCTTCACCATAGGCTTTGAAAAATGTTTTAAAGGCTGGAAAGATTTCTGGATTTTTTAATTTGGATTTTACTTCAATAGGAATTGGTATTCTATTTTGAAGCCAGATGAAATCTAACTCTACTTGGTCAGAGGTTCTCCAGAATAGTATTTCTGTATTCGCTTCATTAGCTAAGCTTAAGAGGTGGTTATAGGTATAAGTCTCCCAAGCAGAGCCTTTAAGCTTGTTTCTATCGCTGATTTTAAAATCACTTAGAATCGCATTACGCACGCCTAGGTCATAGAAATAGTATTTTTTAGACTTTTTCAGTTCATTACTGAGGTTCCCTGAAAAAGAATTTACTTTATATAACACGAAAGTCTGCTCTAATATCTCAAGATGATGTTCTATAGTGCTTTCACTTAGCCTGACTTCGCGAGCTAGATTAGCTTTAGAGATTAGCTGTCCCTGTTTCTCAGCTAGTATATAGATTAGGTGATTAAAGGCACTGATATTTTCTTCTTTAATGAGGGCTTTAATATCTTTTTGTATATAGGTTTCTAATATCAGCTTTAGATAACTCTGTTTATCAGTGTCTCGTGGATGTTCATCTTCATTATATACTCCTGGTAGTCCTCCAAATTTCAAATATTTTTTTATCAAATCCTGATCTGGATTGCTTTTTTCTTGTGAATTTCTTTCTTTGTTGCTTTTGATATTCTTGTTCGTTCGTGATTTCAGTTCATCTAAGGTTAGAGGTCTAATCATAAATTTTTTATAACGTCCCGCCATACTCTCTTTAATATGCTTATGCATTTCTAGAGCGGAGGAGCCAGATGCATATATTTTAATTTTTTTCTTTGGGTGCAGATCATTAAAGTCGTAGATCGCTTTAAATATGCGTGAAATATTTTCAATATACTGAAATTCATCAATAAAAATATAATCACCAGAGGATTTTAGAAAATTAAAAATTTCCTCATCGCTGCGGCTGAATAGTTTACTGTGTTCTGGAAATTCTAAATTAAAATAGCTACTGCTGTTATTTTTGCTAAGCTCTTTATGCAGTTTTTTAAGTATATGTGTTTTACCGACCTGCCTAGGTCCGAAAATTACGCTAAGCTTCGAACTCTTATGGTGAGCCATAATTTCAGCATAAGCTTTTCTCTCGAATTGAGACATTATATTAGATTATACCCATTTTCTAGAATTCCATGGTAATGGTATGGAATTCTAGATTTTCTAGAATTCCATGGTGCCAGTACGGAATCCTAGATTTTCTAGAATTCCATGGTGCTGCTAACGCCACGGAACTCGATTCTTTGTATTTTTATCCTGCTGCTAAAGCCTTAATTACTCTCTGATTCTCAGCCTCAGTCCCTATAGTCATGCGAATCGCATAATTAGAGGTCGCTTTAGATCTTCTGAGTATAATGCCTTTAGAAAAAAGATATTCCATAACTGCCCCAGTGATATCTTTTTCTCTTGCATCTTTATCGAGGTGATCATAGATCGCTAATTTTTTTTGCTCATCTGAATTCTCTGAAATCTCAAATAAAATAAAATTGGTATGACTTCTGTAAACCTTAAAACCAAGCTCTGAAAGAGCTTCTGCGACTTTAGGACGTTCACTGTTATTATTATCAATAATTTTTTTAAAGTGTTCGCTATCGCGTATCGCAGCTTTAGCTGCTTTTAAACTTGGTTTAGCACAAAGGAATGGCGTATTATATTTTAGGTATATGTTCTTTAATTCTTGATGCATTAGGGCATAGCCTACTCTGTAGCCAGCTAAGCCATAGGCTTTAGAAAAAGTGTAGCCGATAATCATGTGAGGATATTTATGGATAATTTTAGTCGCCTCGAAAGTTTCTCTATCCGTAAATTCTATATAAGCATGATCTATAAAAAGTATGATATTTTTTTCTTCGCAGATTTCTGCTACATCTTCTATCTCACTAAGGCTAAGAATGTTTCCAGTAGGGTTATTCGGGGTGCAGAGAAACATTACTTTAACTTTAGAACCTGTCTCTGCTTCGTGTCTATCTATATCTGCTCTAAGATTCTTAACACAGGGTTGGAAGTCTTTTTCGTCTCTGCCTAAATCTAAAACTTTTCCTCCCATCTTTAAAGTACAGAAACTATAGAAATCGAAGGTAGGGCTGAAGTTAATTACCGTATCTCCAGTCTTTATAAATAGGCAGAGTGTATGCTCAATTACTTTATCCATACCATTCCCAATAACAAAGCCGAGTTTATTTATATGCGGTGTCGAAGCTTGAAAATCATCAATGAGGGCATCCATTAACTCTTCACAGTTAGGCTCATCGTAATAGTTTGAACTCAGTAAGGCTTCTTGAGCAGCTTCTAAGGCTTTAGGGCTAGCACCTATAGTACTTTCATTACCAGCAAGGCGGAGTATTTCTTCTCGCTTAAAGCTATACTTTAGCATTAATTCTTCAAAAGTCACTCCAGCAGCGTAGCTGTTTGCACTTGAAAGCCATGGATTTAGTCTGTAAATGTCGTTCATTTTTTAATAAAATTAGCCATTTAAGACTAATTGAGGATTTTTTCCTGTGCTAAATTATAGCCTTCTTAATAAATTTATTTAAGCTATTAAAAGTAATCACTTCAATATTTTTACGTTTTTGATTTAAGTCACCATCGTAGATTATTCCTAGACCTTCGGTGCTCTCTGGAAAGAGCTTTTCATAGTAATTTAAATTTTCTAGAAATGAATCATGGAAAGTTTTTGCAGACTTAATCTCAATGGCGAGGCTATTTTCAGCTTTTTTGATAATTAAATCTAATTCTTTAGCTTTATCTCTATAAAAATAAAGGCTAGGGTCTAAGCCACTGTTGTAAAAGCTTTTCATAAATTCTAATATGATGAGATTCTCAAATAGAGCTCCTTTCAGGTGATGGGTCTTAAGCTGTTTTATATCTGTGATATCAAGAAGATAGCGAACTAGACCTGTGTCGTAGAAATATATTTTAGGGCTTTTAATTAATCTCTTTTTGATATTTGCACTAAATGGTTCAAGCAAGAAAATAATGTAGCTAGTTTCAAGTAAGCTTACCCACTCTCGTACAGTACCGCTTGCTATACCTAAATCTTCACTAAGACTTTGATAATTTAGTAATTGACCTACTCTGCTAGCACAGAGTTTTAAAAATTTATGAAATAGACTTAAATCATGAACAGCTTTCAAAGTTCTAAGATCTCTCTCTAAATAAGTTTTAATATAGTCTCTGTAATAGTAATTTGGATTAATTTTATTTCTGTAAACACGTGGGTAAAAACCATTGAAAATATATTCTTCACTGCTATAGTCTTGATTATCTTTGCTAAGTTCATTAATAGAAAATGGTAAGAGAGATAGTAATGCAGTTCTTCCAGCTAGCGACTGCGTTACCGTGTTAAGTAATAAAAAATTTTGGCTGCCAGTGAGTATGAAATGAGATTTCTTGTCAGCTTTATCTATCTCTAACTGAATGTAAGATAGTAAGCGAGGAGCTTTCTGGATTTCATCAATGATGGCACCTTCTGAAATGTCTTGAATAAAGCCTTTAGGATCTTTCAAGGCATACTCGAACAATTCTAAATCTTCTAAATTTAGATATTTTTTATCAGGAAAGAGATTTTTGACCAAGGTGGTTTTTCCCGACTGTCTAGGTCCTGTTATGGTTAGTACAGGATACATGTTTCTTAATTCGTTTACATGCTTGCTTATGTCTCTGTGCAGGTAGTCATGTTTTGTATTCATAAAATATACATAGAATAATTTTACCCACAAATTGGACAAATCGGTAATTTAATTACCGATTTGTCCAATTTGTGGGACTGCTCGCATACCTATAAGGCTGATACAGAAAATGGAGTTTACGTTAGTTTCAGAGATTAATATTTTTCAATCTTAAATAAAAGAGTTAGAATTAAAGGATTATTAGATGATAATCCGTGAAGAAACTTTTAAATAATTTAAAAAAATTTCTTAAACCTAAACAGGTTTTAGATAAGCCCGAAGACTTGCATCTCTATGATACTGATGCTACTGCATTGTTTAAAAATAAGCCACGTCTAGTTCTAATCCCATATACAGTAGAAGAAGTTTCTAAAATTCTGTCAGAGATTAATTTATATAATGCAAGTCTTAAAAATCCTAAAGAGAAGCTTAGCTTCGTTGCTAGAGGGGCAGGAACTGGTCTCTCTGGTGGGGCTATAGCTGCTGAAAATTCTGTCCTGATTTCACTTGCGATGTTAAGTAAATTGATTTTTGTTGATTACGAAAATCGTGTGGCTTTAGTTGAAGCTGGTTATGTAAACGCTACTTTAAATAAAGCTTTATTGGGTACGGGTTTGCACTTTGCTCCAGATCCTTCTAGCCAGCTTGCCTGTACCATAGGTGGAAATATCGCAGAAAATGCTGGTGGTATTCATTGCTATAAATATGGTGTTACTGCTGATCACGTGCTTGGTATGGAGATAGTTTTACCTAATGGTGAAATTAAACACATCGGCTCATTGGTCTCTGAGCTTTCAGATATTGTTGAACCTGTGCCAGATACTAGATCAGCTATGCCTGCTAAATGTTCTTTGAAATTTAAAAACACACTATCTGATTTGGATGTCACTGGTTTATTTATTGGTACTGAAGGGACTTTTGGGATAGTAACTAAAGCTTTACTGAAACTTACCCCTAACCAAGAGGCTTTTATCACGATTCAGGTATCTTTCTCTTCTACTCTTACTTGTGCAGAAGTGGTAAGTGAGCTTATACGCCAAGGCTTTAAGCCTGCTGCACTAGAAATTATTGATAATCATGCGGTAAGGGCAGTTAATGCTGCTTATAATCTTGGTTTTTCTGATGAAGTTAAAGCTGTGCTGCTGATTGAGTTAGATGGTATTGATGAAGAGATACTAAAAGAGTCACATAGAATAGAGACCTTGGTCTCAGACTTCAAACCACTTAGTTATAAAACCACTCAGGATCTGGCAGAGAGACTGAAATTGTGGAAAGTTAGAAAGGGTTCGGCTTCTGCGTTTGGCAGGATAGCGCCATTTTGGTATCTCTATGATGCAGTGGTGCCTAGATCTAAGATACCTGCTGCTCTTCAAGGTGTGGAGCGGATTGCAGAAAAGTATAATTTAATGTTAGCTAACTTAGTTCATGCAGGTGATGGTAATTTGCATCCTAATTTTCTTTATGATCCAGAAAAAGATACTACTGTAATAGAGAGGATATTTGAGGCTAGTCATGAGATTATGCGTCTCTGCGTAGATCTTGGTGGTACGCTATCTGGGGAGCATGGTATCGGTGTGGAGAAACAGGAGTATATGGATTATTTATTTAGTCCTAATGATATGCAGAAAATGCTAGATCTAAGAGCTATCTTCGATCCAGAGTATATTTCTAATCCTGATAAAATTTTTCCGATTAAAGTCTGTAAAGAATGTCATAGAGAGGTTTTGGTTCATGAACTCTAACTCAACTAATGAAGAATTTGCTGCTGGACTTATACCTAAACCACCTATCTATACAGAGTTTGACTATATTGAGCTTGGTAATGAGTTTAGCTCTGAAAGCCTTGGCTCTTCTGCATCTCATGGGGACGAAAACGCAGAAGTTGGAGTGCCGCTACACGCCCCTCATAGCTCGAAAGAGGAACTGAAGCGTATTTTGGGAGAGACTGATAAGGGGCTTGATATATATAATGATGATTTCGTAGCTAAGGTATCTGCTGATTTGACGATTGGAGAATTGGATCGTAAGCTGCAAGCTTATTCTAAGATGACCATGATTACTGCTCCAGCTAAATATAAACTTTCAAGAGTTTTGGGTGAAATGTTTTCCCCTCTAGAGAAGAGGTCTGTGCTTGGTCTTGAGCTTTTACATTTAGATGGCTCTACTAGTAAGGCGGGCGGGCAGGTAATTAAAAATGTAGCAGGCTATGATTTAAGAAAGCTTTATTTAGGATCTTTTAACTCACTTGCTTTTATCCGTTCTGCTTATATTCGTTTAGAGAAAACGCCTATGCTGAAGCTGCTTTTAAGTGAAGATATGGAATCCTTAGATAGTATGGATTTTCAGAAGTGGAGGTCTTTATTTGACTTTGATGTAAATCAGCTAGAGTCTAAATTGTTTATTAGTAAAGATTTCGCTTACGAGGGTACATTACCTTTTACTTTAGGAGCGGAGTTCTATGGTACTCCAGATCTTCTAGAGCTGCGTAAACAGCGCGTCTTGAAAAGTACTGGTCTTGATTTAAATGTTCTGATTATGCCGTTTAAGAAGCTTTATCCCAGTGAAAATCAGTTTAAGGTAGATTTCTCTTTGAATCATAGTAATTTAAAAGCCTTTGTGATAGAGCTTTCATCGTTTTTAAAAACTTTAATTAAGGAAAGTGCTTTAACTGGTTATGCTGAAAACGAGGCTAGCGCCGAAGTTGAGCATAACGCTGAAGTTGAGCATAACGCTGAAGTTATAGCTGAGCAGATGCCTCTTGCGCATGGCGTGTTAAAGCTAGAGGTAGATTTAATAAATGCTACAGTCTGGCTTTTTGTAAAGCCTCATGATTTTGAAATTATCCGAAATGCTGTTGTTTTCCAAACTTTAAATAGTAAATATCAGCCAGTGATTCGCATTAGACCATTGACGTTTGATAATCGTCTCATAGAAAGGGCTTTGAATTTATCTGTATCCCAAGATGAACTTCAGTTATTAAGGAAAATTAAGGAGAAATTTGATCCAGAGGGGCGTTTAAACCCTGGACTGCTTATTTGATTATGTTTAAGGAAAATGCAGGGATTATTGTGAGAGATGAAGAGCTAGATAAAATTAAGGCTTGTATACATTGTGGTATCTGCCTTTCAGCTTGTCCCACTTATTTAACTACTGGTAATGAAGGTAATTCTCCACGAGGTAGGCTTTATTTAATTAAAGATTTGATTCAAGGAGAGGTGCCTGAGCTAGATATCGCAGGGCAAGAATATTTGGATAATTGCCTGAGTTGTATGGCTTGTGAAACGGTCTGCCCATCTGGAGTTGAATATATTCAGCTTTTAGATTATGCTCGTCATGAGAAGCAGGAAAGCAGTTACCCTAAAGGTGTCTGGGGCTTGCTGCGTAAATTTGCTTTTAAATATATTTTAGATCACAGGGCTTTAATGAATTATTTTCGTTTGGGTATAAATTTCTTTAATAATTTTTATCGATTTATGCCTTTTTTACCTAAGTTTAATAAGATACAACCCACACGTAAACTTAGTTATCAGGAAATAGAGACTAATAAATTGTATAAATCGAATGAAGAAATAGCTGGAAAAACTGATGCTGAGAGGACTGTGATTTTTAACTTAGGTTGTGTAATGGATACACTTTATAATAGTGTTCATCACGATACGATTAAGGTTTTAAATGCTGCTGCTTATCATGTTTATGTAGCAGCTTCAGGGTGCTGTGGTGCTTTAGCTAGCCACAGTGGTGAATTTAAGATTGGTGAAAAGCAGACTGAGAGATTTATTCAAGCACAGTGTGATGCTTTAAATAAATTATATGAAACAGAGCAAGCTCTTGGAGATCTCTCTAATCCTATTGTCTTTAATTCGGCTGGTTGTGGAGCACATGTGAAGGATAAGGTTTACTTAGAGTCTCTTGTTGTAAAGGATATAGCAGAGCTTATAGATCCAGATAATTGGTTAGCGCCATTACCCTTAGAGGCTTTTAAAGCTAAGTTGACTTCTCTGAAAGGGACTGACGAAAATGCAGAAATTGGAGTTTCGTCACACGCCCATCCTGCTTCCCTTAAAGCTGTTTACCATCCAGCTTGCCATCTATATCACGCTCAGGGATTAACGACTCAGTACCAAAATTTACTTGCATTAATTCCAAATTTAGAATTAACCCCCTTTTTAGAAGCTGAGGTATGTTGTGGTTCTGCGGGTTTCTATAATTTGATTAAGCCGCAGCTTGCAGAATCAATTGGTGAGAGGAAAGCCGCAAATATTAAAAAAGCGGGCGTGGATTTAGTCATAACTGCAAACCCTGGCTGCATGTCTCAAATAGCAGCACATTTAAGTGAGGGATCTGGAGGTGGTAAGCAGTCCTACACAGTGATTCATCCGATGAGTTTACTCGCTCAGTGTTTTTCGGAAAAGAGTAATATCTAAAGTTCTTTCGCTTCTTGGAATATTAAAAAAACATTAAGTTTGAATCTTTGGCTTTTGCTAAAATATTCGCAAGGATGAGGGAATTATGTTTGATAGTAAAAAACTTTACTGTGAAGTTTTAGTAAACAAGAATGTTGGCGATGATTTTTTGTGTGTATATAATTTGTTCTTAGCTGGGAAGATATCTCTCTCCATTCTGGTCATAATGTTAAAGGAGAATAGTAGGTCTTAAGCTTCCTTCTTAATATATGTTTCGTAAGCGGAATCATTTAAGGAGTCAAGTTCTGGGAGCGAATCTAGTGGCTTGATCTCTAGTAGCCACTCTTCACCAGTGAATTCTTCTGGTGTTTTAATTATTTTGTCATTAACTCTGATTACTTCACAGGCAAATGGTGCGTAGACGTCACCTACAGCTTTTACTGATTCTAGAATCATGAGCGTGTCGCCCGCAATAAAGCTGCTTTGATCTTCCATCTGCTCTATAAATACTATGTCGCCCAGTCTGCGAGCAGCATACTCACTAATGCCTATATAGTAAGCACCATTGCTACTCTCTTCTATCCATTCGTGTGTTTTGAAATATTGTTTCATTTTTGAATCGCCTCCAAATTTTGAATCTCTTTGCCTTTGATGTTTCTATAAAACCAAGGCTCAACTATGCTAGCACTAAAAATATCTTTACGAACTTTTATTGATACTTTTTTCAGATTTATTTTAGTAGTTATATCAGTTTTATTAGAAATTACAGATTCAATAATTAGAGGATCAGTTAAGTAGACTAGAGCAATCGCTCTATCTAAGATAAAAGAAAAGGTGCCACTGGTAATAACCCCAATTTCACGCTCTTCATCGTCATAAACCTTGGTTCCAGCTCTAGGAACGATTTTCTCGGAGATTGGAAATAGTAAACCTTTAAGTATCTTTTTCTGTCTAGTACAGTTAGATTTACCGATAAAATTCTCTTTGGTTATTTTCACTACCCAGTCGAGGCCAGCTTCATAAGGCGTGCTTAAGTTATCTATGTCATTACCATGCAGGCAGTAACCAGCTTCTAGTCGGAGGATGTCTCTAGCACCTAGTCCTGCTGGAATTAATCCTGAATGACTGCATAAATCTTTTACTAGTTTAATTAGCAAGCTCGGTTCAGCATATATTTCATAACCCGTTTCACCAGTATAGCCAGTGGCGGAGACTATATAATGGCACTGTTGCCGAACTTCAATTTCTGCGTTTTCGTCGTCCTCATGATTCTCATTATTAAAAGAAACTTCACGAAAAGAAAAATAGGATAATTCCTCTTCTATTCCTAGATATTTATTCACTAAATCTTTTGCTGAAGGTCCTTGTATGGCTATTTGACCTAGTTTAGCAGTGACATCCTCCATTATAATATCTTCGTAGGACTGTTCGTGACCTGTAGTTCCTGCATTTCCTGAAGAGCTTTCTGTCGATTTTAATTTGTCGTATTGTAGTCTGAACCACTCTGTGACGGTATCATGGTTGCCAGCGTTATTAATTAATAGAAATCGTTCAGGGTTGAATTTATAAATAACTAAATCATCGATAATGCCACCATCTTCATTGAGTAGAGTCGTGTAGAGAGCTTTACCATCTTTAAGTGAGCTTAAATCATTAGTAGTTAGATAATCGAGAAAAGTCATGGCATTTTTACCACTAAAAAACCAGCGCCCCATGTGGGATATGTCGAAGATACTAGCTTTTTCTCTTGTCGCTTTATATTCTTCACGTATGCCTTCATAGGATACTGGCATCTGCCAGCCATGAAAATCTACGATATTAGCCATTCTTTCAAGATTAAATTCATGGAGTATTGGAAAATTCATATACTCTTAGTCTAATACAAAAAGCTCTCCAAGAGTAGGGTGGGGGAATATCATGTTTTGTATTTCTTCGTAACTGAGATTTAAGTGAATTAATGGCACCGCTATAGAAATAAGATCTGTAGCTGAATGGCCTATTAATGAGCAAGCTAATATTTTCCTAGTCGATTTTTCGAAGATAAATCTAGCATAACCTCTCTCGTAGTGAGAGATTCTTGCTTTAGCATTCTCTGTCCAGTTTTTCTCTATGATAAAGAAATTCTCAGGATATTTCTCTTTGATTTTATCTAAGCTCATCCCACAGTGGGCAAATTCAGTGTCGGTGAAAATGACTTGGGGAACTAAGTCTAGATTGGGTTTTATAAAATTTTTCCTTGGTCTTGAACTTGTTCCTTTGGTTATATTGTCCTCAAGATTAGCTTTAGTCTGGCTGCCAAGATATTGAGCTAAAGATTTAGCTTCAGCATAAGCATAGTGAGCTAGTGGCATATGCTCAGATATATCTCCGACTAAAAAAATACTATCATTGAGTTTAAGCTCCGACATTTTTTTTAAGAGAGTATTTTTATCAGTAATTTTTTCTACAGTGTTTTTCTCTTTATGAATAATCGGTGGTAAAACTATTTCCCTGCCAATTGCGACAAAGATTTTATCTTCTGGAATGTTCTGGTATTCTATGTTCTGTACATTAACTTCAATTTTAATTCCTTGTTTAGTTAAGTTAGCCTTTATACGTTCACGCAACTCTTTATCTAAAAATAATAAAATATCTTCTGTTGATTCTATGACTCTGACTTTTTTTCCAAGCTTTGCTAGCATCGAAGCTATTTCTATCCCGATATAGCCACCACCGATAAAGCAGTACGAATCAGAGAAGCCTTTCTGTAATTTGATGTCGCAAAAGAAGCTATCACTGCTAATGACCTTATCTTTTACTTTTTGGATTTCAGTAGAACTCATCTCTGGATCTGTTTCTTTAAAGTGTTTATCAAAATCTATTTTTCGAGGCTTAGAACCGCTCGCTAGAATTAGGTAATCAGCACTGAGATTTTTATTTACTAGGCTATTCTCGTCTAGAAAAGGGTACTGCTGCGGAACTTCTTTTGCACTTTCATCTTCTATATTTTTGTTTATAACATAACCTTCATCATCACAGTCTTGAACTTGAACTTGAAAAGATGATTCACTAATTTCTATACTTGCACTGCCGTAAATTATTTCTATATTTGCTTTTAATAATTTCTGTTCAATCCCTTTCATTAAAAGGGTTTTATTTTTTACTAATGTCTTTAAATAGTCTTTTTCTTCTACGCAGGATAGCTGTTTGCTTGGTATGCAGCCACGATGTAGGCAGGTTCCACCTAATTTGTATTTTTCAATCAAGGTTATTTTAGAGTCTGCTACAGCTTTTCGTAATTCTAAAGCTGATTGATAGCCTGCTGGACCAGCACCGATGATTATGAAAGATTTAGGCATCCTGTTTAGTACCATCCTTCTTTGATTTCTTTTTGACTTCTTTGATATTACTTTTTAGATCTATAATGTGATTGTTGAAAATTGAGTGAGCTACATCTAATAAACTGAATATAGCCTTATCTTTGATTGAGTAAAATACTTGACTACCTTCTTTCCTCCCTTCAACAATATTCTTATTTTTTAGTATGGATAGTTGTTGTGAAGCATAAGAGCTTTCTATATCAAGAATTTCACAGATATGAGAGACGCTCTTCTCACCTTCTCTTAGTGCATCAATGATGCAAATTCTATGAAAATGTGACAGAGCCTTAAAGAGCTCTACTTTGAAATTTTTTAAATCACTCATGTGGATATTGAATTCTTTATCAACTTATATTAAAGTACCATGCAATAACTTCATTATCACAAGAATACATCAACATTGAAGCCTAAATGTAGATGATCATCTGGTCCGCCTACTATAGCTTGACCAGAGGTCACGTAAGGCATATTTGAAAGACCGATAGTCCAGATATGGGTTTCCCTTCTAGATAAAAATTGTAAACCAGTTGACCAACCCATGTTATTTTCATGAAAACCATTTAGTACAGGAATTATTTCTCCGACTAAAGTTGCTTTATTTTTAAGTACTTCAATAGCTAAGCCCAGTGGTAAAGCAAGGGTTCCTTCGTTGCCACGACTAAAGCCATTCTTATCAATTGAGGCAGAGTAAATTCCAGATGAGCTACCACCACTGTTTATGCTATTTGTACGCCAAGCGTATATTGGTGATACGTAGGCTTGAACGCGTTTTGGAATGATACTGCGAGAAACTATGAGCTGTAGATATGGATCTATGGAGTTTTGTAAATTATCATTTTGAAAACCAGAATGTAAAGTAACGTTAAATGGGTGAGAGAGGCTAAAATCCTTAGTCTCCTGTAAGAGTTTTGCTTTCATGCCAAGTTCATAACTATCGCCAACATTTGCTCTCATCGCATGAAGCTCTACGCGATCTGAGATACCGTAATGTGCACCAAAGCTATTATAAGCAAAGCTATCAAAGCCAAATAGATCATTATCTTGGGCAAAGGATGAAGAGAATCTATGAGTGAAGTCTA
>JBJTTW010000022.1:0-2137 GCA_046080385.1 bacterium | reverse complement strand
CGGATTTGGCCATATGTATTACTGTATTAAAACCCACTGTTTAACAGAAATTTAATATTTTGAAATCGCACCAACTGCCCTTAAAACCACTCACTGAAAGCTTTTTGGGGTTTTTATTTGGAGGGTGCGGAATGTGAGATTCTTAAGCAATCCGCTGAAAAATGCTGTTTTTAGCATTTTTCAATCCCGACCGAGGTGCGAGACCTAGCTCGGGGAGCAGATCCTTAACCTCTTCACCTGACAGGAAGTGATGGAAAATGAAATTTTTCATCACTTCCTTAATAAATAGACCCCCCTTAGTATTTTTTTTACTAATAGGAATAGCTTAATTTTTTATAAACAATAGTTATCCCAACAAACACTAAGGGTTTATCTTCTTTAGGAGATTCACTAAAACTAATTTTATTCATGGAAAAAGATGAAGCACTTGAACTTTTAAATAGCTTTAAAAATAATTTACAAGAATTTAAAAAACTACTTATTAGTTCTAAGCACCCGACTATGTCAAAAATCGCCAGTAACCATGAATTAATAGATGAACTCAGGGGAAAGCTAGAAAGCCCTTATCAAGCATTACAAAAAATAATTTTTGAATTAGGTGATAAACCTAGCATAATGCATGACGTGCCACCCACCCCTTACGATGCTTATGAAGCTGCCTTGGAAGATAATAATGGAATACTTTTTAAAAGCCTTGCAGCGTTAGAACTTATCAATAAAGACTTAATTAAAGTTAGAAAGAAACTCCTTTTAATAGAGGATGCTTCCTTCAAGGAGCATTTTGGCAATAAACCTTTTCGCGAGGCAACTAAGCATAAAAGTCTCTGGAGCATGTTCTTTGAATCTTTTAATTTTCTGTTTGGATTCTTTAAAGTCCCTTTTCAATTCTTCTGTAATTTTATACTTCGCCGCCCAATCACCTGCACGGTACTTTCAGCTCTCATTCTAGTTTTAGTATCATTTATAATTTAAAATGCTATGAATGTTACTAGAAACCACTATACAGACTGAATTTCAAGACCTAGGCAGAAAATGGAGTTGTGAAGGAGCCTCTGTTATTATTATCAAGATGGCTATAGATAAATTTATAGAAACAATTAAAGCCTTGCGAGACCCTGTTACTGGCTGCCCTTGGAATCGTGAACAAACTCATAGTTCACTGAAAAGATATCTCCTAGAAGAACTCTATGAATGCTTAGAAGCGATAGATTTAGTTGAAGAAATTAGCAATGATAAGACTGCAAATGACCACAGCAAAGGAACTGGAGTTTCGCTAGACGCCAGCAATTCTGAGTTAATGCTCAAAGAAGAGCTTGGTGACGTACTGTTACAAGTAGCTTTACATTCTCAAATCGCAGAAGAGCGTGGTGCATTCACTTTCAATGATGTAGTGGAATATGTAAATGAAAAAATGATCAGAAGGCATCCCCATGTTTTCAAAGATGCTAAAGCTGCAAATGCAAATGAAGTAGATACTCACTGGGAAAAAATCAAAAAAGCCGAAAAGAGTCACAGGAAATCTATTTTTGAAGGTATTCCTAAAGAGCTGCCAGCTTTAGCTAGAGCATGGTTAATTTCAAAGAAGGCTGTCAGAGAGAGTTTCGAGTGGGATGAAGAATCTAAGCTTTGGGAACAGCTACAAAGTGAAATTACTGAATTACAGGAAATAGTCTTAAACAAAGAATCTTTAAATGATACGGAAAGAGCTGAGGCTGAGTTAGAGCTTGGTGACATATTATTCACGGCTGTAAATGTAGCTAGATGGTTCAAAATCGATCCAGAGGATGCTTTAAGAAAAACTAACAACAAATTCACTGAGAGGTTTGACCTCATGATGGAGATAGTAAAAGCTCGTGGCGCAGATAGTTTAAAAGGTTTTAGCCCAGAAGAATTAGAAGCCTTCTGGAAAGAAGCTAAGTATAAGCAGAATGAACTGTGGAAGGCACTATCACCGAACGTGCAAGTTCAAGACTGAGGAAAACGATGAACGCAGAAGATGGGCGTGTAGCCAAACGAACAAGTTCAAGGCTGAGGAGGACGAATGACCGCAGTGCAATTTCCAGCGATGCCGAGGATGCGACACCAGTGTCGTATGCGAGCAAGCGGAAATACAAGCTCCGCTTACTAGGTGTGCATG
>JBJTTW010000021.1:0-8682 GCA_046080385.1 bacterium | reverse complement strand
CATCTCTCTTGATAAACTTCTCTCTGAAATCTAATTAACAATGGGCTTAAATTATTAAAAATTTAACTTCAGATCTGAACTCAGGTGTACTCATAAATTTAGAGACCCGAATATTAAATTAAGGTAGATTTCATAATCTAGCTAATGCCTATACAGGTGTTAGCTACATTATATATAGGCTAGTGCTGAGAAAGAATGACATCAGGATTTAAGCACGAATTAACTTCTTCATTATATACAAACTAACAGCATTACTTAAATTCATTGGCAGAGCTCTAGACAGTAGTGCTACAAATGAATTCATTTTCCCGTGAACTGCTACGCCGCTTTTACCTTGCTGAAGAGTTTTTAGGGTGAACTCTGCTACTTCCTCTGAGCTAGCAATAAAGCCTTCTGGTAAGCCGAGTGGATTTGCATTTGCGCTAGCGAAAAACTCAGTTTCAGTAACTCCAGGGCAAATACAGAGTACTTGTACCTTATTACTTTTATCTTCCTTGAGTTCTGCCATTAATGCTAGTGAGAAGCTTTTAACATAAGCTTTCGTTGCAGCATAGGCTGCCATTAAAGGTACTGGCTGAAAACTCGCTGTGGAGGCTATATTGATAATGGCACCAGCTTCTGAGCTCTTTATGTCTGAAATAAAAAGCCTGCTTAACTTTGTTAGGCTAAGCATATTGAGGTTAATCATTTTAGAAAGCTTCTCTATATCAGCTTCTGGAAAATATGAGAGGTCGCCCATGCCAGCATTATTTATTAAAATATCTACACTAAGGTTTTTTTCTTTTACTTTTCTAAAGAGATCTTCCGCAGAATTCTCTAAGGATAAATCTTCGCTAAAAATAGTGATTTTAATATCATTGATACTCGCTTCTAATAACTCTTTTAGATGATTTAATCTCTCTAATCTTCTTGCTGTAAGGATTAGATCATATCCTTCTTTTGCGAAAAGTTTTGCAAGCTCGTAACCTATACCACTAGAGGCACCTGTAATTAAAACTGTTTTATGGGCGTGTAGCGAAACTCCAATTTCTGCGTTTTCGTCGTCCTCATGATCCTCATGCACACCTAGTGCACTGCGGTCATTCGTTCTCCTCAGCCTTGAACTTGTTCGTTTGGTTACGCGCCCTTTATTGTTTTTCATTGAATTATGCTAACTCTGGAATTTTATTAAAAACTTCACGAGTGAAATCTACTACATACTGCATTATCCAGCCACCGACTAGTAAATAAGTGACTATAAGAGCTATTAGCTTAGGTACGAAAGTTAAAGTCTGTTCATTAATCTGGGTAATGGCTTGAAAAATACTAACTAGGATACCTACGATTAATCCAGGAATTAAGATTGGAATAGAAATAATCGCTGATGTAATCAGCATTCTATTAGTCAGTTCAAGTATAAGTGTATCGTTCATTATTCAAGCCTAAAGAATGCTTATTAATTGTAAGTCTTCGTCGCTTTTATCACTTAAAAATCCTTAATTTGGATTAAAGCTACTAACTAAATTCTCACAGATTATATTCCACCCGTCAACTAAAACAAACAATACTAGCTTAAATGGCAAGGAAATAGTGGCTGGAGGCAGGAACATAAGACCGATTGAAACTAGGGCACTTGCTGTAATCATGTCTATAACTACGAATGGTAAGAATAATACAAAACCAATCTGGAAAGACTTTTTGAGCTCACTTAATATAAATGAAACCATCAGTATATGCAAAGGCATTTCTTCTGCACTTTCTGGCTGTTCAATTTTAGCTATTTTAAAGCCTAGTTTAAGCTCATCCTCTGGAGTCTGGCTAAGCATGAATTCACGTAAAGGTCCAATAGCATTAGTGATGAACTCTTTTTCATCTATTTGCTTTGCTAGAAAGGGTTGCAGGGCTTTATCGTTTATTTGAGTGAAGTAGGGGTTCATAACGACGAAAGTCAAAATTATTGAAAGCCCGATTAATACTTGGGTTGGTGGTAAGCTACCTAGACCTAATGCTTGTCTGAGAAGCCCGAATACGACGACGAATCTTATAAAACTAGTCGTCATAAGCAAGATAGATGGAGCGATGCTCAAGATGGTTAAGAGGATTAAGATTTGCAGTCCTAGTCCTACTCCCTGCTGGTTATCGTTGAAAGATATATTTAGACCTGGAGCAGCTTGTACTGCAAGTAAGCAGCTAAATGAAATTAAAAAACTAATAAGACTGAAGCTTAAAATTTTTCTTTTCTGGATCAGTTCTAAAAATTTTTTAAGCATATAATCCAATTAAAACACAAAATCAATCAAGGGACCGTTGCTGAACTTCAATTTCTGCCTTCTCGTTTTCCTCAAGGTTGAACCCATTTGTTCGGCCACGCATCACGCAAGCCAAACTCTAAGTTCTACGTTTTACGTTTAGTAAAAATATTTAATCAAGAAATTAAAACTATTTAACAGCTTCAGATTTAAGCGTTCTGATTCTTTGAACCAATCTGCTTTTCAGCCTAGCAGCCTTATTCTTATGGAAGGTACTGCCTTTAGAGGCTTTATCTATAGCTTGGTAAGCTTTCGCTAATTTTTCATCAATGGCTTTCTCATCTTTCGATGTCGCAGCAACTAGGCAGGCCTTAATAAGGGTACGCACTTTAGACTTAAGCTCAGTGTTTTTTTTGTTATTACGAGCGTTAATCTCGTCTCTCTTTTTTGCAGATTTAATATTCGGCATAGGAAAGATCATAATAACATATCGTGTTATTCTTTTCTAGGGAAGTGATGAAAAATAGTTTTTCTTCACTAACTATTTTTTTAATTATGTCTGCTCCTGTTTGCATTTTTACTGAAGAACAATTCCCACATATTAGGAGAGCTGGTGCTCTAGCTGGTGAGATTTTACATCTGGTTGGAGAAAGGATTCGCCCAGGACTTACATTGCTTGAATTAGATACTTTTGCTGAAGAGTGGATACGTGATCAAGGTGCGATTCCAACTTTTAAAGGCTATATGGGCTTCCCTAGCACTTTATGCACTTCGGTTAATGAGAATATAGTACATGGTATTCCTACTGATAGGGAACTCAAGGATGGTGATTTGGTTAGTATCGACGTAGGTGTTACTGTTACTGAAGATTTTAATGGTAAGCCTTTTACTTATGTCGGAGATAATGCTTTTACTTTCCCCTGCGGGGAAATTAGTTCTAAAAGTAAAAGACTTTTAAAAGCTACTAATGCGGCACTCTGGGCTGGTTTGGAGGTTATCCAAGCTGGTAAGCATATTAGTGATATAGCCGTTGCGATAGAGGCAGTGGCTAAGGAGTACAGATTCGGTAACGTAAAAGAATTTGGTGGTCATGGGATAGGTCCTAGCTATCACTGTCAGCCTTTCATTCCTAATTTTTCGGAATACTTTAATCATTTCCCCGATGATGAAATTAAAATTGGTATGGTTCTGGCCATTGAACCTATGTTAAATATTGGCAGCTCTGCGATTAAAAAGCATAAGGATGGCTGGACTATTATGACTGCTGATAGAAAAAATTCTGCTCATTTTGAACATTCAGCTTTAATCACTTCCGATTCAGTTGAAATTATTACTGATGTGAAAAAAACTAAAAATATTTTTCATCACTTTGATGAATAAATGATATTTTTAATTTTTGGAACAGACCTTTACTATTAAGGAGTATTTATTTGTCTAAAGAAATTATTGAAATGGAGGGAACGGTGGTGGAAACTGTTCAGGGAGCGAAGTTTGTGGTTAGGCTTGATAATGACCATGAGGTTTTAGCGAGTATCTCAGGTAAAATTAGAAAAAATTACATTAAGATTCTGCCAGGGGATAGAGTCAAAGTGGAGCTTACTCCATATGATCTTAAGGTTGGGCGTATTACTTTTAGGGTAATTAAAAAACGACCGACCGAGGGAGAACTAAAACAAGAAGAGTAAACATAATCAAAAAATAAATAATTACTAATTTACTTTAAGGTTATGTTAGAATTTTGATTTCGTTAAGCAGGATAGTACATGAAAGTTAGATCTTCAGTAAAGAAAATTTGTTCAAAATGCAAGGTGACTCGTAGAAAGGGTAGAGTTGCCATTATTTGCGAGAACCCTAAACACAAGCAGAGACAAGGATAATTTTTATGCCAAGAGTAGCCGGAGTAGATATACCTAATAAGAGAATAGTCATCGCCTTGACTTATGTGTTTGGCGTTGGGCTTTCAAGAAGTAAAGAGATTTTAAAGAAAGTCGGCATCGGAGAAGATGTTAGGGCTAATGCTTTAACGGAAGAGGAGTTAATTAAAATCAGAGATTGCCTTAAAACTTATGAAGTTGAGGGTGATTTAAGAAGAAGAATTGGTCTAGATATTAAGAGATTGATTGAGGTTAATTGTTTTAGAGGTATTCGTCACAGAAGAGGTCTTCCTAGCAGAGGTCAGAGAACTAAGACTAATGCTAGAACTCGTAGAAGTAAGAAGAGAGTGGCTGTCCCTGGTAAAAAAGTGGCTGCTAAGAAGTAATAGCGTATTAGGATATATTAAGGTTTAGAATATGGCGGTAGTTAAAACAAAAGATAAGTCAAAAGTAAAAAAGGCTAAGAGAACAGTCCAGAAGGGTGTAGTTCATATTAGTTCTACTTTTAATAACACTATAATATCTATCACAGATGCGGCTGGTGGCGTTATTGCTGCTTCTTCTGCAGGTGCGGTAGGTTTTAAGGGTTCTAAAAAAAGTACTCCTTTTGCAGCTCAATTAGCTGCTGAAGCTGCTGCAAGAAAAGCGGTTGAACAGTTTGGTTTAAGAGAGGTAGAAGTTTTAATAAGTGGACCAGGCGCTGGCAGAGAGACTGCTGCTAGAGCTATACAGCTCGCTGGTTTGAGGGTTACTATGATTAAAGACGTAACTCCATTGCCGCATAATGGTTGCAGAGCACCTAGTGCAAGAAGAGTCTAAGTCGTTGATTAAGAGAGGATTTTAATATGAACATTGAATTAAAGATTGTTGTAGATGAAAGGCCCGCTGAAGACGGTACTCTAAGGGGTACGGTTATGCTAGAGCCACTCTACAGAGGTTTTGGACATACTATAGGAAATGTTCTTAGAAGAATTCTTCTCTCTAGAGTTAAAGGTTCTGCCGTAACTCATGTAAGAATAGAGGGTGTAAATCACGAATTCACCTCATTGACTGGTCTTTCAGAGGATATTCTGCACGTAATCCTGAACTTGAAACAGTTAGTGGTTAAGCTGCATTCAGATGAGCCAAGAACTTTAACTTTAAGAGCTTCTGGCCTTAATACTGTTACTGCTGCTCAGATTGAGTGTTCGAGCGACGTTGAGATTGTTAATCCAGATTTGGAAATTGCGAATCTGGCTCCAGATGGTGTTTTGAATGCTGAAATTACAGTATCTAAGGGTTATGGTTATGTACCAGCCGAGGATCACGATGCAGTTACTTCTGTTGATGTTATTCCTCTAGATTCAGTATTCACGCCGATTAAAAATGTAGCTTATTCAGTGGAAGAAGTTCCTGGTCCTTCTGGTCAGTCTAATGATTTTGATAGATTGACTATGGAAATTTGGGCTGACGGTTCAGTTTCTATCAGGGAGGCTATCGGACAAGCGGCAGCTCAAGTTACTGAGATGATGAATGCTATTATTGACTTCACTGGTCAAAAAGTGGGCGTTATTAAGACTGTGGAAGAGGCTTATGCTGTCGTTGAGCGTAAAGAAGAAGATAAGGCTGTAAGTGTTAGTGTTGAAGAGCTTGAGTTATCAGTTAGATCTTATAACTGTTTGAAGAGAGCTAATATAAACTCACTTTCAGATCTTTTAAAATTATCTGATTTTGATTTAATGAATATTAAAAACTTCGGTAAAAAATCTGCTGAAGAGGTGCTTGATAAGTTAGAGACCATGGGTTATTCACTAAGAAATAGAGAATCGTCTTTGAGTCATAGTATGGATTACTAAATTTCTGAGTTTTGAAAATTTGGATATTTGAGGATTAAAGAAAATGAGACACAGAAGAAAGAAAAGAAGAATGGGTAGAGCGGCAGATCAGCGTAAAGCTGCTCTTAGAGCTCTTACTACTAATTTACTAAGAGAAAAACAGATTAATACTACACTTGCTAACGCAAGAGCAGTTGCTCCAGAAATAGAGAAAGTTATTACTCTTGCGAAGAGAGGAGACTTGCACGCTAGAAGACAAGCCGCTTCTTTTATTTTTGATAAAGCCGTGGTTCAGGATCTTTTTGATGCAGTAGTGGATAGGTATAAAGATCAAGCTTCTGGTTACACTAGAATTATTAAGAATGGTATGCGCAGAGGCGATAATGCTCAGCTAGCGGTTTTACAGTTAGTTTAGATTTAATTCATTTAATTTCTTGATTAAACACTGCAAATTATTAAGCTTTGTTATAAAATAAAGATAAGACCATACTTCTCCCCCCCCCTGAGTATGGTCTTTTTATTTTTGTGAAATCTAGTTCGGAATTCATTTTAAAAAGAGCTTCTGTTGATGATGTGGATGCTATTTTTGCGCTCCTAGATTTTTTTGCGTTGCGTAAATTATTATTACCTAAAACTAAAGATCAGCTTTACAGGCAGATAAGAGATTTTAGAGTTATTTACAAGATAGGGGTGAAGGACGACGAAAACGCACAGAATGAGACCGCTGCACAACGTGCAGTTTCAAGGCTGAGGAGGACGAATGACCGCAATGTACTTCGTGTACATAAGGATCATGAGGACAACGAAAACGCAGAAAATGGAGTTTTGCAGCGGTCTTTAATTGCCTGTGCTCATCTTGATATTTTTACAAATCAGCTAGCTGAGGTTAAAAGTTTAGCTGTTCATGAAGCTTTTCATGGACAGGGTCTGGGACGAATGTTGGTGGAAGACTGTGAGAATGAGGCACGCAGTATGCAAATAAAAACTATTTTCGCTTTGACTTATCAAATAAAATTTTTCGAAAAAATAGGCTATCATTTAGTCGATATTCAAAGCCTCCCAGAGAAGGTGTTTAAAGAGTGCGTGGTCTGTCCTTTTTATGGTGCCTGTAATGAAAATGCTTTAATCAAGCGTCTGTAGAGGACGACGAAAACGCAGAAAATGGAATTGTGCAGCGCGCGGTTTAATGACTTAATGACTTAATGACTTTGTCATAGCATCTGCTTTCGATGCATTTTTATTTTGCTTGAAAAATTCTTTAAGAGTCTTGCAGACAAAGAAAATCTGTTCTTGATTTAACTCTGGTTGTATTGGTATGGAAAGTACTGAGTGAGAGGCTTTTCTTGCGTTAGGGTAGTCAAAAGGCTTATAGTTAAAGTGCTTATAGACTTCTTGTAAATGTAAGGCGACTGGATAGTAAATCTCAGAACCTATTTCATGGGCTGCTAAGAACTCTTTAAGCTCATCTCTTAATTTAGTAGAAGGATACTGCTTACCAAATTTAATCTCTGCGTTTTCGTCTGTTTCACCATTCTCGGAATTAGTGCCAACTAAAATGCTGAACTGATGAAAAATATGTGAGCTGTAATCTGCGATCTTAGGTAACTTTATAAATCCCTCTGTTTCAAGCTCTGCGAGTTCTTTAAAGTAAAGTTCCGCATTAATCATGCGTTGCTCGTTCCACTTATCAATCAAATCAATTTTTATATTTAAGATAGCAGCCTGAATTTCATCTAACCTACTATTTACGCCAAGCTCTAAGTGATAATATCTACGCTCAGAACCATGGGCTTTAATTCGTCTAAGTCTTTTAGCAAGCTCATCTGAATTAGTACAGATTAAGCCGCCATCTCCAGCACAGGAAAGATTTTTGGTTGGATAAAAACTGAAAGTCCCAATGTCGCCCATAGTGCCAGCTTTAGCTTTATGAAAATTATTGGTGGCGTGTAGCGGAACTCCAATTTTTGCGTTATTTAAATTACTGTAAGTTGCACCAAAGGCTTGAGCGGTGTCTTCGATAATTCTTAGATTATACTCTTGAGCGATAGATAGTATTTCATCCATTGGGCAGCATTGGCCAAATAAGTGAACAACAATTATAGCCTTAGTTTTAGAGTTAATTTTTTCTCTAAGTTTTTTAGGATCTATATTAAAAGTTTTTAAATCTATATCTGCAAATACTGGAGTCGCTCCAGCTTGGTCTATGGACTCTGAGCTTGCAATGTAAGTGAATGGAGTCGTAATAACTTCGTCACCAGCTTTAATATCTAAAGCGAGCAAGGATATATAAAGCGCGTCTGAACCGTTTGCACAGGAGATGGTGTGTTTTACTGAAAGGTACTCAGCAGCCTTAAGTTCAAACGACTTAACTTGCTCTCCCATAATATAGTTACCACTGCGCAAAACATCAAGAACAACAGGCTCAACTTGGTCTTGAATCTGTTGATACTGAGCTGGCAGGTCTAGTAAAGGTACTCTCAAGCTTTGGCTGATTTAGCTTTTTTCTGTTTTCTTTTAAGTAGTTTTGCTGCTCTTTTTACGCCAGCTTGCTGTTTATCAGGGTTAATCTTTTTAGACATCTTACAACCTCGGAAAAAATTATTTTAGCACATCACTTAAGGATCCGCTGAAAAATGCTGTTTCTAGCATTTTTCGACCCCGACCGAGGTATAAAACCTAGCTCGGGGAGCGGATCCTTAATCTCTTTACCTGACAGTCCGTGATGAAAAATTTCATTTTTCATCACTTCCTTAAGCCCAAATACTT
>JBJTTW010000020.1:0-10431 GCA_046080385.1 bacterium | reverse complement strand
TCTATAGCTCTCTGCATACCAAATTCCTCGAATTCATCAATAAATTTTATAAGTAAATTTCTGCTTGCGCTGAAATCCTGTGGTAAACCCTGAGCGATGCTTCTTAATGCGGTTTTTAAGGGCTGATTATTTTTAATGCAGAGTATCTTAATGCAGCTAAGCAGGTGTGGGAAGCTGCGACGAATAGATTCTTTACGCAAATAAATCTTTAAAGGTATATCAAGAAAGCTGTGTATGAGTAAGCCTAAGAATATAATTCTGGAAAATGGTTCTGCAAATAAATATGAAATTTCAAGTAAGATAATGAAAATAAAAATCTTAGCCAGCCAGATTTTAAAAACTTCTTCTTTAATACCTAGTTGTATCGCTGAAGTGAAAAGTTTATCAAGGCTATCTAATTTTAAAGTCTTTTTAATAAAGGAACCTAAGTGAATGCAGGGTGCTTTTAAATTATTTATAAAAAGATTTTCTTCTCTAGGATCTTGGCTGTAAATCAGAGGGCTGTACTTAGAAGAGCTTCTGTTACTTTCAGTCGTGAGTAGAATTTTTAAGCTAAAGAGGCTAAGTATCATGGCTATTAGGCTGAGTGAAAGATATAGGATGAAGAGGCTCACAGTAATTCCTCTTCTTTTTTACTTATAAGAACAGTAGAGATTAGATAAGCTGACCAAAATAAAGCTGAGCAGTAAAACATTTCTACTGTTCTTTCTGAGCTTTGCCACCAAGAATCAGGGCCGAGGTTTAAGCTTGGTAGTATGCCAAAAATAATGATGAGGTAGATAAGCAGCATGCAGTCCATGGTTAGAAAGATAACCCCAGTGGTGTTTTTGAGCTTTTCTCGATTTTTATCGCAGGCACTAAAGTAGTCATAAGCTGCTTCAAAAGCAGTTGCTTGATTTTGAGAATAATTTAGCTCTAGGCTTAATATTTGAGCTGGCAGTGCAAGGTAAGCCCTTCTATACCTGTGACTTAGTCCTATATAAAATTCAGGTAATTTTTCGCTAATATTGCTGGCGTGGTGATCTAAAAAGAATTTAATATCAGCAGCTAAAATTCCTTGATTATTATTTCCTAAAACTTCTTTGCAAGCTTGATCTAGAGTAGCTCCTTTCGCTAATTGAGTTTGTATGGAAAATGTTATGCTTTGTATTTCGCAGCTGAACTCACGGCGAAACTGCTTGTTGAAAAAATTTAAAAGCCTGTAACTCAGTGAAATACTTATGATCAGGGTTAAGATGAAAGCATAGAAGCCATTTGTTATGGCTTTTGCAAAAAGAAAATAGCTGCTAATACTGACTGCTAGAGTGAGAATTAAATATAGATGAAAGAATTCTTTCTGGGTGAAGAAGAAATTCCCAAATCTAAAATGGCTTAGATTCTTTATTCGTTTTTTTTGTTCTTGTTTAGACTTATTATCGATTAAGCTGAAAATATCTCTAGAAGATATCCTTCTTTGATGAAGGTTGCATGAGTCAGTCTCAGAGCGATTTTGAAAATATGATAAGCATATAATTGTCGTGCAAATGCCTATTGAAATTAGTAAGCTGCTAAACATTTTAGAATTTAAAATCTACTCCTTTTGCTGAAAAATAATTTTCTAATTCACTGGATTTATTTACGCAGTTAAATTCATAACCATTATATTTAAAGAGTTCTAGATATTTAAAGTGACCGCCATTGATAGGGTCATAGCCTTGAATATGACTAATGCTTTTAATGACACGTTTTTTATTTGTACTATCTTGCTGAATAAGAATTAATATGTCCAAAATTTTCGTGCTGAGTTGCTTTACTTCGATATCGCTAGGCGTATTTGGGTTGAGTTTGCAGAGGTAGACTAAATTCTCTAGGGCTTTAGACACTTCATTGTCACTGTATTTCACCGTGAAGTGAAATGTCATCAAGCAGCCTAGTATATTTTGTGCAAGCTGTAGTATCTCCCAAGCTGAGCCATCTCTAGCTTCTGAGAGGGCGACGTATTTAATACTATGTCTTTTACAGGCTTTGACTAATTTATAGATATCTATACTGTCATTTGAGTTTTTATAATCACTGAGTTTGAGAAATATTAGGTTTTCAGTATTAGGCTGAATTTCTGGAGTATCTTCTATGACAGCTTTGCGAGCTTGCCTGCTCCATTCATCGGTAAGTGCGCTCAGTAAGGTCGTTTTACCTGTTCCCATGGTGCCAGCGATAGCTATGTTTAGACCAGCTTTTTGGCAGGCAAGAAAAAAGTTTTTAATCTGAGTATTAAACATTCCCTCTGCTTCTAGATAATTTAGATCATAAGCCTGCTCGGGGTGAATCCTTATAGTTAGGCAGTGATGTTGAGAGGCTGGTGGGAAAATAGTAGAGCCTCGAAGTTTATTAAAAGCTAAGTCGAAATCTAATATGGGATTACTGAAATTCACCTGATAGTTATTTGCATTAATACTATTCGTTTCATGGATTAGTCTTTCTATAACTGTTTTAAGCTGTTCCTCTGAAATGAAGTTGATTTCTATTCTTTGAAATCCTTTTTTAGTTTCAATAAAAATTTCTTGATAATTGTTAATCTGAATTTCGATAATGGTTTCAAGGACGAATCTCTCTTCAAAGTACTTATAGATACTATCTTCTATAAATATTTCTTTCATTTGGCTGTGTTTAAAAGTTAGAGCTAGTATCGGAGTTATAGGGCCGTAGTAAACCAGATCATTAATTAGCAAGTCTTTGCAGAATTCTAAATCTTTTTGGGAAAGCTTTTCGGTGTAGTCAAGGAAGTTGTATTTTAAATTACTTATAAGCTCGCTGCTAAAGTCTTTTAGGGCGAGTGCTTTGTGAGATTTTTGTTTTAATAAAGTTTCCAGAGGCGTTTCGCTTTTAATCTTACTGGCAAAGCTGAAATTTTCTTTACTAAGTTTTTCCTTTAAGTTTAGTGAAATCTCGCTGGTGTTATTGGGTTTGAGATATTCCTCTATTAGAGTGTAGAGTTTCTCTCTTAATTTAAACACCAGTTCAAAATTGATTTTATGATCGAGAGTGAAGATACTCATTTTTTTTGATTTACCTCTGCGTTAATGAAAACCACTTATTTTCTGTCCTCTTTTCTGTGCCAAAATCTAAATTCATTTTCTGTAGCATTTCATTTGCTAGAACTTCAGCGGAGTTGGATTTGGATTTTTGATTTTTTAAAAACAGAGCAAGATTAAAGTCTAAATCGCTCACCAAGAGAGGCTGCTCTTCTAGTTTCTCTAGCCATTCTTGTTTTGTGACTTCACGATATTTTTTAATTTGGGCATTTGAGCTACTGATAATGGCAAAGCATAGGAGTCTATATTCCTTTTCTAGAAAGCTCTTTAGCCTTTTATAGTCTTCATGAATATTAGGTCTATTCTCCAGAACTATAAAAAGATATTTAGTTCTTTTGAAGAGCTGAATATTAATCTCTGAGCTGAAATCACTTGCGATATCAATTAAACAGTGATCGAATTTTTCGATAGCAAGATTGAGAGCGTTATCTAATTTTATCTGTTCTAGAGCTGGACTGAGTTTGAAGCTAGGGTTTTTGAAAAGACTTAGGTACAGGCTGTTTTCACCAAGCTCAGTACGCTCAAGATATGTTTTTAACCAATTTATATCAAACATAGAATATTGCATTACGCTACTTTCAAGCAGTGTTTTAAAATCTTGAATGTTAAGCAGCTGCCTAACTGTTTGGTAAAGTGATGTTTCAGAAAGAAGAGTTTTCTGATCTTTTGAACCGAGTAGTTTAGCAAGGCTTAAGAGGACTGAGCTGCTATCTAAACTATTAGTTAAACTGCTGATGCAGATTAGGTTTTTAGTTTTGTTTTTAGTATCCTTCTCTTTTTCTAGGTTTAGAATGAATTTTTCTATACTGTTTTCATCTTCAGTGAAAGCTCCGAAGAATCCGAATTTACTCGCTTCGTGTAAGCTTGCGTTAGGTAAGAAAACCAGAATTTTAATTTTTTCTAATTTGAAATTACTTAAATATTTACAGAATTCTAGTGCTTCTAGCTTTCTTGCAGAGGCGTTTATAATTATTAAATCAAATTTATTAATATTATTTTTAATACTTAGGAAGTTTAAGCTGCTTTCAAATTTGACTGCTTCTGAAATGATGTATGATCTATTTCTCAGTTCATTTAAAGCATTGATTAAGCAGTCCGCTTCTTCAACTTCAGAGATTAATAATGCATGTTTCATTGTTAATTGAAAACCTTTTCTTTAAGTCCACTGCTGATAACTAAATTCTGAAAACCATGATCAAGCTGTTGATTCAGATTCTTTGTAAAAGCATTGATTCTTTTTAATTGATGATTTGGCTGAAATTCAGAGCTATTATTAATCGCAATTACAAGCTGATTTTTTACTTTTGCGAGTAGAGCTGGCTCATAATCACTTTTATGAATGGCAAGAGTTAGTTGTAGTTTATCGTTAGAGTTTCTGTTTGTGCTTGGATCTTGTTGCTTAGAATTTACTAAGATTATTTTTGCTGTATTCGTTATCTGTTTAATTTTATTTTCCTTGTCACTGTGGTAGAGGGAGATAAGATCTCCAGCTTGAAGGTATTTATTTGCTCCAAGATTTTCTGCACTGTATTCAAGTAATATGTGCTCAGTCGGAATTAACTTATTTAATAAATCATTAGCACTGTCATTTAGATGCTCACGGCGAATTAGACTGCCTTTGGCGATCGGTATCCTAACATGTTTACCTATGATACTGGTATCAAAAATTAACTCAGGGTTTTCTTGCTTATTTAATTTAAATTCACAGGGGATAATGCTAGATAGGTTTTCAGTATTTTCAGAAGAATGTTTTAATGCCTCTGATTTATTTTCTTCTCTGATTTTTATGAAAAGCTCTTTAGGATATGGAATGCTTTCCAAGTCTGCTTTCTCTAAGGTTTCACCGATTTGGATGTCTCTGTTACTCACTAAAACATTGATTAATTCTTGTTTGTTGTAAAGTCTTAGTTCGTTTTTAATTTTTAAATACTCCTTAAAAGCAAGACCAAGGCTGATCAAAATGATGCTCAATAATATCGTCAAGATTTTCTTGTTGTGCAATCGTAAATAAGCAGCAAAATACTCTACAGTACTAGCTTTACTGCCTCCATTAAAAATATCCATAATATACCTGTAGTAAAAGTTTATTTTGCAGCAGCAGTGCTGCTGCCAAGAATAGAATTCATTTCAGTATTTAGCTTGTTATTAATCTGGGTACTACCGTTTTGCATACTTGTGGTTAACTGCTGTATCGCAGGGACCGAAGCTGAAATAACTGCTGCCACTAATGCCCCATATATAAGTATTTCTTTCATATTTTCTCTCCTTGTTTTGCTTGTAAAGTTCAGCTTAAATCTTTTTTTCTTAAAAGTGGAAAAATACAGGGATAACCACATTCAGATATTTGATTTAATCGGACTTGCTTAAATGCCTAATCTTTTTACCCGACAGTCCGTGATGAAAAACGAAGTTTTTCATCACTTCCCTAAGTATTAGATTAAGTTGAAAAAAGATGTTAACAGACGAAAAATGGCTTTAAGGAAAATTTTGTTGAAAGTGTAAATATGGTTTTTTTATTTTAAATATTTGAGTATTCTTTTTATTCATTCTGGGCCGAGATTCCGTAATTCATGGAACTTTGAGTAAGAAGAGCATGTTTAAAAGATAAGATATAGAACATGGCAGAGAAACATAAATCTATAATTCTTGGAATCACTGGAGCTAGTGGTACTGTTTATGGTTTACGTCTACTTGAATATCTTTTATTTCATGGTTATGTGGTGGATGTAGTTTTTTCTAATAATGCTCTGAAGGTATCTAAGCTTGAATTAGATCAGGACTGGGAAGGCTTAAATGTGCAATTGCTTAAACAAGCAGTATTGGAATATCTTTTCAAGAATTTAAACGCAGAAGGTGTAGATTGCGGGCACTCTCTTAGTGTTGAGACTGGTTTAGATATTGATGCAGTGAAGAAACGAGTGAATTTTTGGCATGAATCTAATATAGCAGCGAGCATAGCAAGTGGCTCTTATCAAGTGGAAGGGATGGTGGTGAGTCCCTGTAGTGTCGGTACTCTTGCGCATATCGCTCTAGGAACTAGTCATAATCTGATTTCTCGTGCAGCTGATGTCATGCTCAAGGAACGTAAGAAATTAATTTTAGTAGTCAGGGAGACGCCTTTTAGTTCTATTCATTTAAGGAATATGCTTACTTTGAGTGATGCGGGTGCGGTTATTTTACCTGCGATTCCAGCTTTCTATCATAGACCTCACTCTATTCAAGACCAAGTTGATTTTATTACTGGTAAGACACTAGATTCTTTGGGGATAGATTCAGATTTATTTAAACGCTGGAGATAGTGAAATTTGCAGGTTTGCCGACACTGTCATAGCCTGAGGGGATTTGCTAATTTCTAAAAAATAAAGAGTAGCAGCTTGCTAGAATAGCGATTATGTTTTTAGCAAGTGAACTCAATCCTCGTGAGTTTATATATTTTGATTTTGAGACTACTGGACTTGATCCTAAAGCAGATCGTATATGTCAGATAGGGGCGATATTACCAGATGGGACGGAGTTAGATGTTTTAGTTAATCCAGGGTGTTCTATACCTCAGTCAGCGATTGATTGTCACGGAATTACTAATGAGATGGTTAGCTCTGCGAGCTATTTCCATGAATATGCAGAATCGCTTTTAAAATCCTTATCTCAGGTTAAGTATTTTGTTGCTTATAATTTTGTATTTGATTTTCAGTTTTTACAGTATGAGTTACATCGTGCTACTGGTCATATTTTAAAGGAGGCTGATTTTACTTTCATCGATCCTTATTTGATTTTTAAAAAAGCCTTCCCGCATAGCCTTGCTAACGCTTATAAATTCTATTTTGCTAAAGAATTTAAGGGTATGCATAATGCGATTAACGATATTCGTGCAACGAAAGAAGTTTTTATTGCTCAAATCCAAAAGCATGCAGAGCTTTTTAGTGGTGGATTGGAGAAATTAGAGTCAGAGACTTTAGGCTCTCGAAAAAGCATACTTGGTAAGTGGTTTAAGACTGAGGATTCCAAAGTAATTTTCACCCAAGGAAAATATAAGGGCTTAGCTATAGCTCCAGAACACAGCTCTTACTTGAAATGGATATTAAGTCTTGATGATATTACACTTTCTGAGAAAGTTTTTATCGAAAGCTTGCTCTAATTTTTATCAAATAATCTCTTCTATCTAACTTATATCTCTCAGATAAGGATGATGAATTATGGTGATGAATTTAGAAATTAAAACTTCAATAGAATCAAGATTTATTTCTCAAGAGAGAGTGGAAAATGTGTGTTTTATTAAAGACGAGGAAGGGCAGAAGTTAGGCTTCGGTAATTCTTTTTCAGGTAATAAAATAGTAATCACAGAAGATTCTAAAGGTATTTTAGTTTCGATAGAGTATTTAGCAGATGGCACTAAGATTTATCATATGGAGAAAGATAGTAAAGGTCTTCCAGCTATGCATGAATTTAGACCAGACGGCTCAGAGGTTATTTATCTTTTTAACGCAAAACAGCAGCTAGAGAAAATGGTTGATATTAAAGAATCTGGGGATAAAATTACACATTGGTTTTCTCCTGATGGTAAGCAGGTTATTAGTCAAGAGCAAAGACTTAAGGGTGGAATAGTTTTTAAAGCAAGTGACTGTACGAGTGAAGCTACAGTTTGGCTTAAAAATGATGGTGAAACTATTTGTTCTGGTTCGGAAACATTAATTCAGCATTTACAAGAAGTATTTGCTAAATTCTTAGATGGAATGAAAATTCTTTAAACTCTGAAAGGTTTGAGTAAAATGTTAGATTCACTATTAAATCAATTTGTTTTGGATAAGGTCCGCAATTATTCCGTTTATAAATTTTGCCGATTCATCAGTGGAATATTTGCTAGCGAGGTTTAAAAACTCAGAAATAGGGACTTGTTTATCAACTGGGAAGTTTTGTATTTCAATGATGCACATAGTAATGAGTGCTTTATCAACTTTACGAATCCTAGATATATCCCATTTTTGAGACACCTCTTGAATTAATTTTTCGGCTTCAGCTTTTTTCTCAAAATATTTAGATACTAGCTCTAAGCAAAAAGCTTTAGTCTGCTCATCTTTATAGTGCCAGAACAGTTCTGGTATTTGCATTGATTCATCAATTAAATTTAGTGCTTCGTAGCATTTATTAATTTCGTCCAAAAAATCCTGAGTAGAAGGCAGCATCACGGATAGTGGCACCGTGTGCTGTTCATTATCGGCATGATTAACTTGATAATCCATGATTTTTCTTTCTACTTGAAGAAAAAAAGATTCCGCTGATTTTATATTATCTTTACAGTGATCACTGAGTGTTCTTAAGCTAGATAAGCACAGAGCATCGAAATCTGTCATGGCCAGCTTTAAACTATTATTAGGTAATTGGAAGCAGGCAAGGAAGGCTATTTCTCTTGCTGCTGATCTTTTTTCCATTAGAATAATACTATCAGCATGAGAGCTGGGATGGTTTTAAGAAAGAATATTTAAATAAAATATAAACTATTTAGATGAAAGCGTATTAACTTAATTGTTCGCATATGTTATAATATTATGAACAAAGGAACAAAACTCCGAAAACAGAGACTCTATAAATAGTGGCTTACATGCTTCATAAAAAAAGCTGGGCCAAGGTAGTAAAAAATATTTTGCTCTCACCTTTGTAATAAGTAATTACGCAAATCAACTAAGGAGATAAACACAGAGAATGTCTAGAAAAAAAAGAAACACGTCTGAGATGATGGAAGAGGCTGATTTACTGAGCTTTGATGACGGACTTATTGATGCCGATGGCTTTGATGATCCGATTGGGCTAACTGATATTTCCACAGATTCAATAGAAAATGATGTCATTTCTTCTGCAGCTAGCAGGAAATCGATAGATTCAGGAGATGACGATTTAGGGGAAAACCTAGAATCTACGTCTCCGCTTTCTGATGATTCAGTGAAAATGTATCTAAGAGAGATTGGTAGAGTACCTCTTCTTAATGCAAAGCAAGAGATTGAACTTGCAAGACGTATTAAAGAGGGTGATATCGAAGCTAAGCGTAAACTAGTTCGTCATAACTTGAGATTAGTAGTTTCTATTGCGAAGAAATATATTAATAGAGGTTTACCGTTTCTAGATTTAATTCAAGAGGGTAATCTTGGTTTAATCAGGGCTGCTGAAAAGTTTGATCCAGAGAGAGGTTATAAGTTTAGTACTTATGCTACTTGGTGGGTTAGACAGGGTATTACTAGATCCCTTTCTGATAAGTCTAGAACGATAAGAGTTCCAGTTCACATGGTAGAAACTATTAATAAGTTTAAAAAAGTTGCAAGAAGACTTGGCCAGCTTTTCGATAGAAGACCTACTGAAGAAGAACTCGCTCAAGTAATGGAAGTATCGACTCAGAAAATTAAAGAGATAGTAGCTGCGATGAGAACACCAGTTTCTCTTGAGGCGCCTATTAATAATGAAGAAGATGGTAAGTTAGAGGATTTTATTGCAGATTCTTCTGATAATGTACATCCAGAACTTCGTGCTACTGAGCAGTTACTGGCTAATGATATTCTTAGAGTGCTTGAAACGTTAACACCGAAAGAGAAAGCTGTAGTACAGTTGAGATTTGGTATTGATTCAGGTCAAGAAAGAACTTTAGAAGAAGTTGGCAGACTCTTAGGTATTACTAGAGAGCGTGTTAGACAGTTAGAGTTCCGTGCTCTTAAAAAGCTGAGACATCCAGATAGAGCGGTTAAGTTAAGAGATTATCTAACTGCTTAATTCTTTGATGCGCTAAATTGAAAGCTATCAGGTGAAGAGGTTAAGGAGCCACATTATTGTGGCTCTTTTTATTTTTTGACGTTAGTTCCTGAGAATAATGACCCTGCCCGTAATGTGTATTTCGATTTATGCTATAATCGAAGTAAAAGAATCCTTAAAACTCTAGATGACTAACTCTGCAATTTTGCCATTTAAATTAGGTCAAACTGAATTTCATCAGGGGGCTGTTCCTGAACGTCCAGAGCAGCCACCTCAGGCATCATTAACATCAGCAGGGTTGTTGAAGGAGGGTCTTTGTTGCTGAAAGCCCTACTGCAAGACAAGAAGCAAGCTCAGCTCTTGAAGCTCATAAAGATAATCTAGTTGATAAAGCTGACGAAAATGCTGCATTAAAGTCAGCACCAGAATTAAAGTCAGCGCCTGCCCAATCAATTGTTAAGCGAGATATTATCTCGGACGCCTTTGATTAAAGTGGACTGAAAAATTAAACCAATAATTGAGAAAAGTAGAAGGGAATTTTTTAACTACAACTAATATTTTTATCACAGATTATTGACACATAGTATTTTTTCGTAAGAAAAAATACTATGTGCTGTTTAATACTCCA
>JBJTTW010000019.1:0-9251 GCA_046080385.1 bacterium | reverse complement strand
TAAAACGCTGACCCTGTGAACGTCTCGGATCTTCCAAATCCTCAAAACATTCGACTATTCCTATATCCTCTATCTCTTTTACCATTCCTCTATTGAGACATGACTTTACAGATTTGGCCAGGCTTACATCTGTATGGGTTTTTGAACTGTTTTAGAATGAGACAGCCCTGATATGGGGGTAGGGGATTCGAGATAATATCCCCAAATATGCTAATATATATTCTATTAAAAAACGCTTAATGTTAAAGAGCTACAGCAAAATAAATCAACAAGGGGCGGGTCAACAAGTGAGAATTCTAACTAATACCATTCTGGAGAATTCTTTTGAGTCCAAGCAGTCCGAAACTAGGACTGCGCAAGAGACATATAAAAGTCTTTTTCAGATTAAAATGGTATTTTGGCATAAGATATCTTTTCTATTAATCCTAATACTATTTTTAATTATAAATATGCCAAAAATTTCAGCAGCTTATGTACCAGCTGAATGCGTTAGTGGGGAGTGTTCACTTGGCTTACAATTCAATGATAATGACCTAAGCAAAGTATTCCCAGAATCATATCCAGGTTATAGAATCCAACTTGACACAGAGCCTTTATTGGTACAAGGTTCTCAATCAGAGCATTTCAAAATATTAGTTTATAACAAAAATTCAAGTAGCTCAGAAATAATATCCACTCACAGCACAGCTATTTCGCCTAAAGCAGCTAAAAGGAAAAATGTAGTTTTAATCCTTGATATACCTCAATTTCTAGGAACTAAAGTCTTCTGGATGGATGTCTATAAAACGAATGGCAGTCTATCCTCTACCTATAGAGTTACCTTAAATGGCTATGGCACACTATCTTCTAATAAGCAGGCTGGCTCTGCTGCCATCTATGGTCAAAGCCTAAGTAGTCTCATATCACCTCAGTTAGGAGTTAGTTTCCCTAATAGTGTTTTAAACTCAACATCATGCCCTGACAATAAATTTAATGACTGTAATTTACAAAAACTTTTCTTTCATAAATTTTCAGTAGAATCTAGTACTGTTCAAGATCCTAATAAAACATCTATTTTAAAAGAAACTGATGGCACGATTAAACTAAGAATACCAGTCGTTGCATCAAGAAAATCACGACAGGAGAGACTTTCATCTAGCTTAAGAGACGCCTTTATTAGTGCAGATAACCCGAATGTAGTTCAAGATCCTAACCTAGTTAATAATGAACCTGTCACTTTGACTCAAGTAGATGAACTCAACCTTGGATCTAGCTCTCTGACTAATTTTGCGATAGATGAAGTTAATAACGAACTTGAGCTAACAGTATCTAATTCCGCATTACCATTAGTTCTTAGATCTAATACCGTAAGCTTTAATGGCAAAGAGCCTAAAGCGACCCTCGATTTAGACACTGATGAAATCGGTACCACGCCAAGTATGCGATTTAGTAGTTCCCCGTTAATCACACCTATTCGTAATGGTTCTTTTGAATTTGACAATAACAATCTCTACTTTACAGCAAATGGTCAAAGAGAATTTATTATGCAAAGCACCATCGCACAGTTCTCACAAGCAGCAAATGTGGCAAACGTCAAAGCACTCTTAGCTGGCAATGCTAATACTCTTCAAAGCAAAGACTCTTTATTTTTTCAGAATGCAAGTAATTTTGATACTGGAACAATCAATGCTTCACTCTTGCCTCCTAATCTTCAAATAGAGAGACTGTTTAATGAAAATACTAATAACTCTCTAACCATGAAAGGAGGTCATAATGTAACACTAACATCTCAGGCAGATGCATTACTTAGCCTACCTCTTGCTCCAACAGGCACTCTTGCAACACTTGCAGATTTAGCCGTAGTATTAGATCCTAATACCGTGAGCACCACACATATACTAGATGAAAATCTATTAGCCGAAGATTTCTCTAATCAAGCTGTCACTAACTCTAAGGTTCTTAGCTTAGATGCCTCTGATATAAGCACTGGCTTAATAAACCCTGCTAGATTACCGAATCAAGAGATTAGCAACGTTAACAATCTAAGCGTTTCACTTGCAGATAAAATCGAAACAACAGATGTCATTAATGATCTTTTTTCCTTCTCTACAGACAAAGCCTTAAGTGCTAACCAAGGAAGAATTTTAAAAAACCAGATCGACGCTTTACCACAAGGCTTTAACACCATTAACCAAAATTTAGCCACTAATGTTATTGATTTCACCAAATACCACAGTGTATTTAAAAAGACAGTGGGTCCTGCAACTAATTTCACCGCAACTAATTTAGTTCAAGGTCATAAAGCCTACCTAGTGCTTCAGGGAGATACTCCTAGCTTTCCTCCTTACTTTAATCTTATAGAAGGCTCTTATAATCAGGATACCGTTAATGTAGTTTCTTTAGAAGTTCTGAATTCGACACTCCCAAATCAAAGAGTGAACATGAAGATCTTTAATTTACCTCTAGTGAATTTACTTCTCTCTGTAAGAAAAGTTAACCCTGCTTATAATGGTCCTTGCATGCGAGTCAGGCGTAGTAGCGATAATGCTGAACAAGATATATATTTCACCAACACTGGAAATCTTGATACCGCAGCGCTTCAGTTATTTACAGGGTCTACTAATGCTTTCGTAACTAAATGGTACGACCAATCTTTAAATGCTTATGATGTAGAACAAAACAATAGCTTCCTTCAACCTCAAATAGTTTCAGGGGGTTCTATTTTACTTAGCGATAATGGTCTGCCAGCTATAGCTTTCGTCGATGATTTCTTACAGAACTCTAATGCGCAGATCACTCCATCATTTTCATCCTTAACCGTAGCTGCGACTAAATCTTTAATTCAAGATGAAAACAATAACTACATCTTTAACCAGGGCTCTTTTGCTGATGGTAAAAATAAAGGCCTTTTCTTTGAAGATGACAGTGACATCGCTGCCGCTAATGGATTTAGCTCACAGACAGTAGTTCCATCTAGCCTATCTGTAAACAATTCATATTTATTCAGTTATGTTTATAACGAATCTAATTTATCGTCTAGAATCTTTATAGATTCTACTCTAAAAAGTACAGCTGATCTTCCATCTTCAGGAGCCGCTGATAATCAGCCTCTAGTCATCGGTAGAAACTCTAGTCTCAATAATGGTTATGCCAACATGACAGTTCAAGAGATCAGAATATATAATCGAGTACTCACTGATTTATCAAGACAGAGTATAGAAGCTAATATTAATAGCTATTTTAATTTATTCTAGGGGAGAGAAAAAATGAAAAATTACCATAATATAAATAAATATCTCAAACAAGCAAGTGCCATATTAGCAGTTTTAATAATTCTGCTATTGAGCTTAATGCTCAAACCCGTTTTAGCAGCTAATCCTAAAACTGATCTAGAGTGCCTCGCAGGTAACTGTGGTATTAATCTTAAAATCAGTGTTGAAAATATTAATCAGAGCTTACCAGAAGAAGCTCCTGATATACTATGCACCCTAGACACTAGACCTTTAAAAGTTAATAACTCTCCTACCTATAGAATCCTTGCGTATGAAATAGTTTCTAACCAAAATAGAATTATCGCTGATACCAAGATCGATTTTCCCGTTTATAAAGCTAATATTAGAGACCAGAAAGTAATTCTGCGTCTTATTCCGAAGATCGGTAATAGACAGCTTTACATAGCCGTACATGACTCTAGTGGTAGTTTAGCTACGCTTTATAGAGCTAATCTTAATAGTTCTGGTCAGTTCAGTGCTAATAGCACCCTCACATCTTCTAGTTTCGTAAGTGGTACGAGTTTGCTCAGTGACACCAGCTCTACGACTGCGACAGAGATAGTACCTGGTTATAGATGTAATGATAGTGGTCTTAATGACTGTAATGTAGAAGCCCTATTTTTTAAAAAACTGGTTTTTGAATCAGATAGACGAAAAAAAGCCAATCAAACATATGTAGTTAATGAATCTGACGGTGCTTTTAAGATCCAAATCCCTGTTCAACCAGATAAAGGAAGAGAAAAAATTAAAAGACCTGCTCCCGAATTTGTTGTAGATAAGGATGTTACAGTAACAACAGTGCCAGAAACTTTAAATAGTCCACTACTGACAACGAATACTCTAAGAATAGGATTAAATCCAGATCATGCTGATTTAACATATAAAGCTGCTACAGATGAGCTTACTATCCAAGTGAATGACGCGACACCTATATTAAGAGCGACAAGATCTGGTGCTGTAGGTATTAAAACTAATTCCAGCTCGCAGTCTCAGTTAGATATCGGTGCGAGTAATATTCCTCAAATCGCCCTAAAAGATGCTAACCTAGCTCCAACTCTTATGAATGGTGCCTTTGAATTTACAGGCACTGGTCTTTCTTTCACTAGTGGTGGTGTCAGGCGTTTTATTTTATTAGATCCAACAAATCCTAATGCTCCGACTACTGCTCCCACAGCTAATCTAACTGGCAGCCTTGATGCTAATTTACTAAACAATAAATCCCCTGTCTTTTTTACTAATGTTTCAAACATAAATGCAGGCACACTAAGTCAAGCGAGGCTACCAGCCGATATCGGTGCAGTTTTCCTGAAAAATGAACTATCTAATAAAAACCTAGTTATGCAAGGCTCTCATAATATAACTCTTGCTAGCCAGAATAATTCTGAGTATATTTTACCTATTAGTGGAACCTTAGCTACCACTGACGATCTTCTACCCAATAACTCTGTAACTACTAGTAACATTATTGATGGCACTATCCAAGGCATTGATATAGCTAATAACACTCTAGATGATACGAAAATAGCAGCAGATCTCTCTGCTACGAAAGTTACAAGTGGAGTAATTAATAAAAGCAGACTGCCAAACCGTGACATAGTAAATATTAATAACTTAAGCACCGTTATTGGAGGCAAGCTTGTAAAATTTGATATAGCGAATAACCTTATCAGTACTAATGTGGATAAACCCTTGAGTGCAAATCAAGGTAAAATTCTAAAAGATCTATTAGACTCTAAAACCCAATTCACCACTGACAAACAGATTCTTAGTGGTGTAAATCTCGACTTCAATGCTAATCAGAGTTTTTTAACTAAAGTAATGACAGCAAACACTACTTTCACTGCAAGTAATTTAAAACAAAGTAACAGGATTCTACTGGAGCTTAGTGGTAACTTTAATATAATTCTACCTAACTATTTTCAGACCCTTACTGGGGCGTACGATGGCACTAAAATTAATCTTATTGAATTAGAAGTTATTGATGATAGTTTAACTAAGCCATTAGTTTATGTCCGTATCTTTAATTAAAATTTTCAATCTAGACTTTGATTTAAAAAAGCTTTTCAGCTAAATTTTTCAGCTGAATTATATTTTATTGCTAAAGTTTTATTTTTTTTAGCCGATTAGAAACTATGTGGAGAAAGATTTTTCTTTACCAGCATTAATGCAGATAAACACTGACTACCGAAGCAGATTTGCAAACAGTTCTAGCACTGCTGTTTCAAGCTTGAACTCTAAAAAAACTGTCAATAAAATTACTGAGAACATCAAGATTAATAGTCTTGATGATGACTCAGCAAGCTTATCTATCAGTGAAGATCATTTGGCGAAGAAACATTTTTTTGAAATCTTAATGGACTTAGATGATGGTATTAATATTATTAATACTGTACTTTTGAATTTAAATTCTGTTCAAGATATAGTATCGGCATTAGACAAGCCTCACCAAGATGCTAATAATTTAATTCAGGAGATAGAAAATATTAAAAACCAGTCTGAGTTTAATTCACAAAAATTATTAGATGGCAGCTTTTTAAAAAATATCAAACTCTGGAAAAAAGATAATTCTACTTTTATTATTGACTTTCGTAATCCAGAGAATGGCGGACAGTCAAAATCTAGTATAGATTTCAATATTGAAGATATAAGCTCTGAAGGCACTTTAGTAAGTGGCTTAACAGTATCACTAAAAGAATTAGCGATAAACAAAAATCTGGAGAATTTTTCAACGCTAAATAAAAATATTCGACGCATGGAGAAACATGCTCTAGAACTGAAATCTACTATTCTCGATTATTACAAACAACTAGAAACTATCATCCATAATCTTTCTACTAAATCAAATTTCAGTGATACAAAATTAAATCTTTTCCTTAACGGCATAAAAAAAGAATTTACTGAAAAATCAGCGATGTCTATGCTAACGCAGATAAATAAGAATCATGCTAATGCTATTAGCTTACTGCCTTAGCTAAAGAAGTCTTTTAGAGACCTCTGCTCGTTGTACAATAATCTGTTTTATTTATTTAAACCTGCGGTCAAATTCTCATAACCAGAACGAGTCACCACTATATTATCTTCTATCCTTACGCCGATAGCCTTCTCTGGGACATAAAGACCAGGCTCTATAGTTATTACCATGCCTTCAATTAATATATCTGTTTTACGATCCAGCCCTGGATCATGAACATCTATCCCAAGTGAATGACCAATGCCGTGCATGAAATACTTCTTCACTTCATCAAGATTATTTTTATCACTAATATATTTAAGATCCTGCAAGCCTTCACCTAAAACGCTGAAAGCTTTTTCCTGAAGCAGATTCATCGGCATACCTGCTTTTATAATACGAATCACTTCTTCTTGGCATTTTAAAACTAAATCATAAATATCTCTCTGCTCATCAGTGAAACCACCTTCTACAGGAAAGACTCTAGTTATATCACTAGCGTAGTAAGCAAACTCCGCTCCAGCATCGACTAAAACTAAATCCCCAGCCATCATTTTCTGGTTATTTTTAATATAGTGCAGTATGCAGGAACTCTTTCCTGAAGCGACTATCGCAGGATAGGACCAACCATTAGCACCCTGAGAGCGAAACACATTATTCAGTTGTGCTTCTATCTCGTATTCATAAACCCCTGAACAAAGCAAATCTGGAATCATAGAGTGACCTTGTATAGCGATCTCATTTGCTCTACGCATGATATTAAGTTCAGCAGAAGATTTAATCGCTCTTAACGAATGAATGAATTTTAAAATCTTCTCCTGAAACGCTTCGTTGGAATTTAGATCCTCATCTTTTAAATCTTTAATGTCATAGACGACATCCACTGAATACTTATCCGTAGCTGAACTTATAGTCTCTCGTTCACCTTCCCAGATAATCATATCTTTATCTGCCTGCTTAATATACAGCGTGAGAGGGTTATCAGCCCGAGGATCTAAAATAAGCACAGCCTCTGATTCCGTAAAACCTGTTAAGTAGTGAAAATCACTATTGACTCTAAAAGGGTAATGTACATCATTACTAAAAACCTGCTCCGAACCAGATTTCAGAACTAATTTTCTTAAACCAGCTGATTTAAATTCATCTTCAGCTAGCTGAGAAATAAAATCCAAAACCTTCTTGCAGCGAGATCTATATTCTTCTTTACTGATAGAGTAATCTGTAATCTTAGTTTTTAACATAATATTATGATCATTAACCTTGAAATTATCCCTAGCCTTATGTTAGTATACACTGCCAAGAGATTTTTATTTATACTTAAATTGCTGTCTTGTTCTTTATTTTTTTTATTAGGTATCGGGGGCTTAACCGTTTCTGCATCATCAAGACCTAGCTTTATAATTGAAACACCATTTATTGATCATGATATTAATGTGTTAAAACGATACTCTTCTATAAGTTTTTTGGTTAAAAAGCGTAATCAAGCTTTAGATAAAATACTTCTTCAGTCTAATCATCCAGAATTGATCCCAGATAGGTTTATTTCTTTAGATAAGAGTGTTGTTGAAGTCGAGCTTGATATTTCTAAGCTTGATCTCAGTAGTATTGATAATTTGAGAATTAGTTTGATTGATCCTAAGACTCTCTATAAAAATGAAAGAGATTTACTTTGGGCTGAACTAGGAAAATTTTTCGCTAGTTCTTGTAAGGTAGATCTAGAGCAATTAAAGCTTGCGGATACGGATGAAATTATTTGCGGCGATGTAGTTGTTCCTGAAAATCGTTCAGTTTTAGGCAGTAGGGCTATAGTTATACATACCGCTAAAATATTAGGTTCTCAGTCAGGCATGTCACCTATAGTCGTTTTAGAGGGAGGACCAGGAGCAGCTTTTGATTTAGCCTTTCATTTGGATTTCATCAAGAGGGGTTTTAATGCAGGTAGAACCATGATTTTGATAGATCAAAGAGGAGTTGGAGCATCTTCTCCTGTTCCAGAGTGTTCTATTATTAATGTTAAGCCGACTTACGACGCTGAGCAAATTAATGAGTTACAAGCTTGTGTGAATAAATGGTCTTCTAAGATAGATTTATCTTCGTATAATACACAAGAGAATGCAGATGATGTCGCTGATGTTTTAAGAGCCTATGGCTTTAATAAGGCTGTTATATCTGGAGGATCTTATGGTTCCCGTCTAGGTTTAGAGTTAATGAGAAGACATCCCCAAATTATTGAGGCTTCTTTATTAGATGGTATTGCTGCTCCTGGCCATGCCTATATATTTGATATCAATAAGCCAATCAGTGATTCATTAAAAAATGTTCTTGCTTTATGTAAGGCTGATCAAGATTGTGATTCAAGTTATCCAAATCTAGAAATTGAGTTGAATAAATTATTAGTACAAGGAAATCAGCTTTCTCAAGAACTCTGGTCCAATATTTTTGAAAGGCTTTATTCTAAATCTGGTGTTGAAACTATACCTAAGACTATTTATAAAGCAAAAAATAAGAAACCGAAACCAACAGTGATTCCAAAAAAACGGAAAAAGACTCTGATGCATATGTCAACTGTTTGTAGTGATAATTACTCCCTATATGATTTTGAAAAGGCGCAAAGTGATCAATTAACCATACCTCTAGAATGGCAAGAATTCCTGAGTCTCGCTTCTTTTGATGATGTCTGTAAAAATATACCTTATAAAAACCTAGGTAATGATTATTATAAGGCTATAAATTCTCAAATTCCCACTCTTATTATTCAGGGTGATCTTGATCATGTGACACCTTTGGAAGATGCTCTTAAACTTCATTCCGAGTTAAGTAACTCTCGTCTTATTCGGTTTCCAGAAGGTTTTCACTCGGTATCTGTTGACAATGAATGTGGGCGTAAAATTGCTCAAGATTTTTTTACTAATTTACAAAAAGATAGTATTGATGCTGCATGTGCCAATGATACTAAACTAGAATTTATTACTCGAAAATCTAAAACTAGACCTAAATCATTTAGTAAAGCTAGAGAATATAGTCCTTTATTTAAGAAGCTCTAGTTATAC
>JBJTTW010000018.1:0-30923 GCA_046080385.1 bacterium | reverse complement strand
TGGCATTAAGATCTACCCCAAGCTCCTTAAGGACTCCCAGTATTTCAATTAGCCCATTTTGAGCTGCAATCTGGACTGGGGTCCAGCCCTCATTATCTTTAGCATTAATATCAGCTCCTAATTCTTTGAGTACTTTTAATGTTTCAGAGTGTCCTAGACGAGCAGCGAAATGAACAGTACCCCAGCCATTATTATCTTTCGCATTAAGATCTACTCCTAATTCTTTGAGGCCTTTAAGTGTCTCAGAACGTCCATTTGCAGCAGCAAAGTGGGCTGGAGTCAAGTCATTTTCACCTTTGGCATTAAGATCTACCCCAAGCTCCTTAAGGACTCCCAGTATTTCAATTAGCCCATTTTGAGCTGCAATCTGGACTGGGGTCCAGCCGTCATTATCTTTAGCATTAATATCAGCTCCTAATTCTTTGAGTACTTTTAATGTTTCAGAGTGTCCTAGACGAGCAGCGAAATGAACAATACCCCAGCCATTATTAGTTTTAGCATTAAGATCTGCTCCTAATTCTTTCAGTAATTTTAATATCTCTATATTACCCTTACGTGCAGCTTCGTAAGCAGGAGTTCTGCCCTCATTATCTTTAGCATTAAGATCTGCTCCTAATTCTTTTAGGGTTTTTAAGATTCCTGCCTGTCCATACATAACAGCTGTGTGGGCAAGTGTTTCATCCATATGATTATCATTCGTAATATTTACTATATCCACTCCCAATCCCTTAAGTCTTATCAATGCTGCATTATCACCGTGTTTTGCAGCATAATGAGCAATGCTGCCAGTGTTTTCGATATCAGGATCAATATCCGCCCCTAGCTCTTTAAGAGTTTTAAATGCTTTATCCTGAAGATGAATAGCAGCCGAATAAGCTGGAGTCCAACCATTCCCATCTTTCACATTAATATCCGCTCCCAAATTCTTCAATAAACTCAATGCCTCTAGCTGACCATGCTTCGCTGCAATATGAAATGCAGTTTCACCATGATTATTCTTTTCATTAATATTCATTCCAGAAATTACTAGTTCTTCTATCGCAGCTAAATTATTCGCTGCGGCAGCATGATGTAGAACATTATTACCATCAGCATCTTTCTCTATTAGTGCTAAGAAATTTAACTTATTTTTTATGGCTTGACCGTGCTCAATGTTTTCAGAATGAGTATTAAAAGCAGTCTGCTTTTTATTATTTCTTTTATGAATATCAGCCCCAGCTTGAAAAGCGATTTCTAGCATAGTCTCATTTCCATATTTAGAAATTAAATGAGCGAGATTATTTCCATGTTTATCTTCTAGATTAGGGTTTAAGCCATTATCTAAAAGTAATTTCAAGTCCTCTTCTGTTAATTTTTTCTCTTTTATTATTTCTATTAATGGCTGTTCTATGAGCTTGATCGCCGTATTTCCTTCTTTATCAGTGAGTTTAAGATCGGCTTTAGCTTTTAATAGTGCTTTAAATGAATCTAGATCTCCTTTCTCTGCTGCACGCATTAAAGCTGTCTTATCATCAGCATTTTTTACATTTATATATTCTCCTAGACCTAAGCCTGCTAAAGCACTGATCATCTGTGGCTGTGCAGATTCTACAGCGATATGGAATGCATTTAAGGCTTTTTCACCTTTCATGTCTAGGAGTGCATTAGATCTAGCATAGTATTTTAAAATATTCACATTACCACTTTCTATAATTCTAAGAACGCTATCCCATCTATGGCTTTCTGCTTTAGTTAAAGCTCCAGCTTTTTCTAATCTTTGTAATGAGCTATTTACTTTATCTTCTTTATAGAGCTCATTCGATGCTAGATTTAAACCATGTGCTTCTAGAACCTTTTTCATGGATTGATTATTATCACCGATGACAGCATAGAAATCACTTAGATCCTTAAGCTCTTCACTATTTAATCTCAGTCCTCTTTCTAAAAGTAAATCTGTTACTTTATGTGCGTCTTCTAAGGCGGCAATAATTAACGGGCTAGATAGATTTTTAAATTCTAGTTTAGCCCCTTTATTTAAAAGAGCTTTAGCGACATTATCGCTATCATATTCTTTTTTCGCAGTCATGTACAGTGTAGTTACCCCGTCTTGACCTGCTAGATTAATGTCTGTATCCGGATTATTAATAATTAGATCAGCTAAAGCTTCGCTATTATTTAAAGCTGTAACGTGAATCGCTCCCATCTCTTTTTTATTCTTAAGATTCGGCTGAGCTTGATTTTCTAGTAAAATTTTAATCGAATCTAAATTATTTAAGCGCTTAAAATTGAATAAAGCTTTTAATAGTGCAGTATTGCCATCGTTATCTACTTTGTTAATTTCAATATTTTTATTTTTTAAAAGAGAACTTAGAGCATCTGCATTATCAGTAAATGATGCTAAAGCTTGCAGTGGAGTTAAACCATCTTTAGCTGCTAAATTAAAATCTAAACCTTTATCTAAATGAAAAAAATCTGCTCTAGCTTGAAGAGCTATTACGTGAGCAGGAGAGAGTCCGTCATGATTAATGGTATTAAATACCGAGAGATCTTCTTCTTTGAATTTGTTTAAAACTGTATCATTAGAGTATTTAAGAGCTAAATGGAGCAGATTATTCTCATCTTTAAATTTAAAACTACGAGGAAAGCCTTTATCTAAAAGATCTAAGACTAAGCTATCATTAGTTTTTTCTTTAATGGCTTTTTCAATCAGCTCTGCTAAATGACTTATAAATTCCTTATCATTTTTCTTCATCTCAAGGATGGTAATTAAGTTTTCAGCACTAATGGAATAATTGTTTAGGCTATCTGCATTTTTAAGTTTGATGGCTTCATCATTAAAAAACTTTTTAAGGGCATCTTTATCAGTGCTAGAGATGCTTTGGCTTAATTTAGTATTAGTGGAACTATAATCATAATCATCCCAGTAATAGCTATCCCTATCATTTCTACTTAAATCTAAGGTTCTAGATTTATCATCTTTGGCATAGGACTGCGGAGCGGCAGGTAAAGATTTGCTATCAGAACTTCTCCCTGAAAGGAAATTACCTAAAGCCGCTGCACCTGATTTTAGTGCAGAGCCGCCAGTATAGCCAGTAGCATAACCTGCCCCATAGGAAATATCCCTGATTGCAGATTTAGCTGTATCATAGGCATTCCTAATTCTATCTACATTAGAAGTGCTACTGCTATTTGAAGAAGCAGAGAGGCTTTTAGATGAAGAACTGCGATAGCTATCTGTGCCATATACTGCATCTCTTACCCCATCTTTAAATCCAGACCAAGCTTCACTACTTGCAAAAGAAGATACACTAGAAGACACTCTATCGAAAACATATTCAGCAGCTCTACTAGTAGCGTTACTGACAGCATTCCAAGCGTCTCGTAAAATTCCAGCATAAGCATATGAACCATCTGCTTTATGTAAACTTAATTCTGGAAACATTTCTCTAATTAAAGTATCAATTTGCTCTAGACCAGGTACGAATACCGACTTATCGCCAGCTACTCTTTTTCTGATACTTTCATTCAGATTTTCTAATCTAGCTATAGATTCAGGATTATCATTGTCTTTTATCTTTTCAAGGTTTTTAGTGTAGAGCTGCTTTAAGAAAAGGCTTTCTATGTCAGTGAGTCCAGTTTTTTCTTGTAGATTATGACTTCTAGATATTTCTACGACCGTTTCCACGACAGGCTTTTTTGGAGCTAAGTGTATATTGCTTATAGTATCCATCTTTTCTAGTAACGGAATAGTATTATCGTTCTCTTCTCTTTTTGAGAAAGGTTTTGATAGAAATTTAATAGTCTCAAGCCTCATTATTGTTTACCCTCTGATTGTTTGCTTTTCTTCGTGAATCTCTGTGATCGTTTGTGAGCTGCTTTCGTTGCTTGCTGCTGATGAATTATTGCTATTAGCTGCTGTTTTAGTAGCTTTTGCGGAATTATCTGCTGCTGTACTTACTGGGCTTGTGCTTTCATGGTTTTGAGCTGTTTGGCTGGTATTAGGTTCTGTCTGTTTTGGTTCTGTCTTCCAACTCTTTGGTAATTCTGGGAAATCTTTGTAGGTTTGATTTTTTTCATGAAATTCTTTTCGATCTATAAATGAAAACTGTCCGGTGAGAGGGATTCCGCCTACTTGTTCGTCATGTTTTTCTTTTCCAATTTCAGGGTCTTTTGAGTTTTTAAAATCATCTTGTTCAGCTAACTCACGATTGCTTTTTTGGCTTGTTGGATCGGATTGTTCTAGCTGTGCTAAAGCGATTTCAAGTAAAACTATATCTCTATCATTGATTCTCAATCTCTCTTTGAATGTTTCATCTGTTTCTTTTCGCTTTCTAGCTTCTTGATTAATTTGTTTTTGGAGACCTGGATTTGCCTTATAGAGTTCACGTAGTTTTAGGGAAGCAATATTTCCTTTTTCAAATTCCTGTGCTGCTTCCGGTCCATGATCTCTCTTTATATCTTCCTTAGGATTTGCATCTTTCATGTTTACACTAGTATCTTGTGCTTTTACGCCTCCTATGCAGGTATCGTGCAGGAAGCGCTGATAGTCTTCCAATGTAGCTGTGTCTGGATATTCAGCTAATTCTTTATTGATTAATTGCAACATTATTTCTCCAGTTGTTGAATCTGATTTGCGAAAAGATGTTTCTAGCTTTTGGCGAATCTTAGGATTATCCATTAACTCACAAAATAAAGTTTCTTGTTCTTTTGATAAGTTACCCTTAGATAAATTTTCTCTGACTTTTGAGAAGGATGTTTCAATAAATGATTGGAAAGGGTCATTAGAACTGCTTAGAGACTGAGAACTTTGTGTATCTAAGTGCTTCGAGCTATTATCTGATTTATCTCCCTTTCCTAATAGTTCCTTAACCTGCTCTTCAATTCTCTTTTGAGTGGCGGCATCTACCTGAGTTTTACAACAATCTGGAAGACCCTTTTCATCAACTCTGCCAGTTTTCTCCGCTCCACGAATAATTTCCACTAAGGCTACTTTCGCTTCAGCATTTAATCCTTCGTCCCTTAAACGTTTCTGTAAAACTTTTATTCTTGTACGTTCTTTAGGATTTTTCACTCTACTTAAATCTAATTCTCTATTAGCGATTTCTTTAGCCTGCTCTGGATCTTCTACATTTTCACTGGAAGTCCCTTCCTTACCGCTTTTAAAGCCAGTAATCTGCTGTGCAAGTTTAATTAGTGGCTTTATGAGCCGTTTATCTAAAGTATTAAAAACTATTTCAACGCCTTTAGTAAAAAAGTTTTTATTAGCCTTTGGGGATTTAGTATTATCAATGGAATCATTAACCTTTTCTATCTCTGGAATGTTTTCAGGATCAGCTTCTTTAGCCATAAGCTCTTCTAGCTCTTTTCTCTTCGTGATATTTGGTAAATTATTTTCTTTAAAGCTGTTGGTCTTAGCTAAGACCTGCTTGGTATCTGGCTTAGAAGTAGCTTCATTTCCAGACTGAGATTTCTCTAAGCTTAGTTTCACTGAAGGATGAGACTTCTCAGTGATAATCTTAGTTATCGGCTCTGCTAGTTTAACTATGATTAAGTTCTCCTAGTATTAGAGCTTTCTACCCTTAATGAAACTGGTGCTGGGAAAGGTCCCTGTCTAAATAATTTTTCTCCTAACCAAGATCTTCTTTTATTCTGTGTAGGATCTAAAGCTGTAAATGTTTCTTTATTTTCTAAATCTCCATTTTTATTAGCTTCGAGTATATCGATTTCAAGTCCGCGAGTGCAGTTTAGATTTCCGCATAACCATTTACCAGCATTATAAGTAACACGGATATTCTCTTGTTCATTTTCTGGATTCTTAAAATTTAAAACTATTCTCCTTACAGGGAATAATCCTTGTTCATCATAGACAGTTTTACTTATAGGAGCTGTTTCCTCGATAAACTTAAACTCTGAAACCCTTTTACCATGACTTTTAGCGTAATCCTCTGGCTTGAAAAATTCATAACGCCAGTCCCATTTACTAGGATCTTTAGGGTGTGCTTTTCTATCATCTTCGGGTGGTTCTTTATCTAATTTATATTCTTTTCCATTAAAAGTAATAGGATCACCATGAAACTCTTTCTCTAATGGGATTTCTAATTTATGAGACTCGGCTTTTAAAGTTTTTTGGAAAGGAATTATTTGAGCGGCTGCTAATTTCTCGAAACCCTGTATTAGCTCTGGTTTTATTAAAGAGCGTTTAATAGGATTTAGGGGTGTATTTTTTGGAATAGATTTCTTTTTTAATAAGTCTAAGACATAGTTTTTCATTGGGTCTAAGTCAAGTTCTAGATTTAAACTTTGAGAATCATTAATATTATGGTTTGCTGTTGCTAACTCTTTTGCGGTATCTCTTGTTTTTTCTGGTCTTGGGCTGTCTGCTTCTATAGTAGTTAGTTTTGTGCTTGAATTTACTTCGGGTGATGAATTTATCCCACCACCAGTTTTGCTAGGCTTTTCTTTAGCTTTAAATGGATTAACTAGCATCTATTAATACATTTTAGCAAAACTTATAGTTAACTATATACTTTAAACCCACAAGCTCTTTATAAACCCTATACTCCCAGCGATTAAAATCAGCCATGCGGAATTAACTTTAAAACGCCATAGAATTCCTAGGCTCACGACGAAGATAGTTATGGCTAGTGGGTTTGTGAGCATGGCATTTGCTAAATTAAAACACACCACTATCATTAAAGCTAGGGAAGCGACATTTACGCCATCTAGAAAGAAGCTCAGAGACTTTGATTGACGCATTTGGCTTAAAAAAGGTGAAGTGATAGCTACGTAAATAAAAGCTGGTAGAAATACACCCACACTTGCGATTAAAGCACCAGGAACGCCAGCTAGTAAATAACCGATAAAGGTCGCAGCGGTGAAAACTGGTCCGGGTGTGAACTGACCGATGGCGATAGCGTCAATTAACTGAGCTTGGCTGATCCACTGATAATTTACTACTAAATCGTTATAGAGAAAGGCATAGAGTACGTAACCGCTGCCGAAAATAATCGCACTGATTTTAAAAAAGAATAGAAATATAGCTGGAAGATCACAGCTTACAGTACAGGAGCTAGCTTGAATAATAGGATCTAGCAGAAATGAGCTTGGAGCGAAAGAGTTAAATTTGTCTCGGCTGAAAATTTTCGCTATTATTTTTTTAAATTTTATTAAAAAGTCACTTAGTGTTTTTTTTAGAGAAGTGCCTTGCTTGAAAAGATGGGCGCGTAGCCGAACGAACAAGTTCAAGGCTGAGGAGGACGAATGACCGCAGTGTACTGCAGGTACATGAGGATCGTGAGGACGACGAAAACGCAGAAATTGGAGTTCGGCTACACGCCCAAGATTAATAAACATTACTAAAACTCCGATTACTAAAATAACTGCTATTTCAGTAATTTTAAAAATGCTGGCAAGGCAGGCTAGAAGCAGCATAAATAAAAGTAATTTATTTTTAACGGCTGTTTTACTAAAACGGTATATCGCAAGTGAAATTACTGCCATAATGACTGGCTTTATCCAGAATAAAATATTTTCTGTTGTAGGCAGCATGCCATATTTAACGTAAGCCATCGCTACAGCAGTCACGATAAGGATAGTAGGGCTAATAAAAGAAAGCCCTGCGGCGAAAAAGCCTTGCCAGTTAGCGAGGCTGTAACCTATATGCAGGGCTGTTTCTGTAGAGTTAGGTCCGGGGATAAGATTTGCAGCACTTATGATATCTAGAAATTCTTCATGGCTAATCCATTTACGCTTTCTAACCACTTCTTCTTCCATCATAGCGAGGTGAGCAGCGTGACCACCAAAGGCGGTGAAGCTGATTTTTAAGAAGACTAAAATTATAGAGCTTACAGAAACGTTTCTAGTAGACATTTATATCTCAACCCTAGTAATAATGCCATGTAATTTATTTGATGGTAGAGAATAGAATTGAACGAAAGAAGGGGTAATCTTTTTTATAAAAGCAAATATTTTCCAGATAGGGTTGTCCGTGAAAATATCTTCTAGACCATAAAAAATAACATTTTCTTCTATGCCAGCTTCTCTGAGAATGGTTTCCATATCTATAACTTCCATGTAGCCGATTTGAATTTCTAAAACCTGAAGACCTTCCGTTATGGTTTCAGTAAAGATGGTTTTCACTCCAAACGCTTCATCTAGGATACTTGCTGAAATTAATATATTGTTTTGGTAAATAATCTTATTACAGAACATAGTATTAGTAATATATGGAGGAATATTTTTAGCATCGCGAATTAAATACAGTGCTGTTCCCCTGATTCGATAAAATTCATTATAGGAAGGAATATACTCTTCTAAAAATTTCTCTATCGGTATAGGTTTAAGAGATTGATAGAGTCTTTTTTGACCATTCGTGTAGATAAGGATAATCGCAAGTGGTAGAGAGGCGATTATTAGTGACCAGTAGCCTCCATGGGGGATTTTAAACATATTAGATACAAGAAATACGATATCAATTAAAGTAATTAATCCAGCTATGCACATTCTATTGATATTTTTTCTCAGAAAAAATATCCAAGTCATCATTATTCCAGTGATAGTCATAGTTCCAGTAACAGCTAGTCCGTAAGCGGAGGCTAAATTACTAGATTCTTTAAACACAAACATCGCTGTAAGAACGAAGATTAGTAAAAACCAATTCACGGTTCCAATGTAGATTTGAGTTCTAAATTCAGTTGAGGTGTAATCTACCCTAAACATGGGCATGATTTTAGTGGTTATTCCTTGATAGACGACTGAAAACATACCGCTGATCATCGCCTGTGAAGCAATGATGGAAGCCATGATACTCAGTGCTAGAAAGGGAATGTAAAGAATATGGGCTTCGCTGTTTATCATCTCGAATAAAATATTTTTAGTATTTGGATTTAATGCTAAAAAAGCACCCTGCCCAAGATAGTTTATAAAAAGTGCGAAAAAAACTAATGACCAAGCTTTAATAATCGGCCAGCGCCCTAGATGCCCCATGTCTGCGTATAAGGCTTCTCCACCAGTGGCACACAGAATAACTTCAGATAGAATAATAAATCCTGCAAAGCCGTTAGTGATAAGGAATTTAGCTGCATAGTAAGGGCTTATTGCTTTTATGATTTCAGGGAAACTGCATATGGAGACGATGCCAGATATAGTAAGCGCAATAAACCAGAGAGCCATAATTGGACCAAAAAAACTTGTAACCTTTTCCGTGCCTTTGTTTTGAATATAAAAAAGTCCTATCGCAATTAAGCTTGCTATTAAAATAAGGCTAGACTGGCTGATATCTGTAAAGCTCGGGATTAGTCGAATACCTTCTACGGCAGAAAGAATACTAATGGCTGGGGTAATGACTCCATCCCCGATTAATAAAGAAACTCCAATAAAGGTTAATATTGCGATGACAGTTACTCTTCTACCAGATTTTAAAAATGGTACTAGTATCTCTCTAAGTACTATTGTTCCGCCTTCACCACCTTTACCAAGGCTCATAGCGAGCCAAGCATACTCTATGGTTACTAGTATGGTCATAGTCCAAAATACTAATGAAACTACCCCCATGATATTTTCTAGAGTTGGCTGAAGTGTCAGAAATATTACAGTTAAGGTGTAGATTGGGCTGGTACCGATGTCCCCAAAAACTAAACCAAGAGATTTTATGATTTTACTTAGATCGTTTTTTGCATGCATTATTAGGTTAAAGTGAAAATTTAATTTAAGAGAATACTAAGCCGATTTGAGCCAAACAACATTATACAATGTGCTTAATTAGCGCAGTTTGTAATCTTTAGAATCTTGGTTTTAAGCTCTTCCCCGTTAGGTCTGAGAAGATATAGGCGATTTTTCTCGTCATTGAGCCTTACTTGAATAGGCTTTCCTATAACCCAGTTAGTATCAGTTTCATTACCCCATATCGGTGTAAAAGAAGTCTGATATTTTAAATCATCTATTTTAATTTCAAAGTAGTAAGTATTCTTGATAGAGGTTACTGGCGTCAAACTTTCATAGTGATAGGTATTTATTTTAGTTTTGTTTTTACTATTCTTGCTGACATCGGTATTGCTTGAGCCATTATTTACATAGCTAGTTTGTACCTGCTTATCTATATCAATGTTAAGCAGTAAGCCATTTAAATAAACAGGAGGAAGATCTTTAGCTGAAGTCGCTGATATATTTATCAGCAGAAAAAGAATTATGTATAAGCTCCTGTATGTCATTATGATAAATATTGTAAATTATTTATGAAAATTCGTGCGGCTGTAGCTTGGGAACCTAATAAACCTCTCTCTATAGAAGAGGTGGATTTAGAGCCACCTAGAAGAGGCGAGGTTCTAGTAAAACTTAAAGCCACTGGAGTTTGTCACACTGATGCCTACACGCTTTCTGGTGCTGATCCTGAAGGTATTTTCCCTGTAATTCTTGGACACGAGGGAGCTGGTATTGTTATTGAGTTAGGTGAAGGTGTTACTACTCTAGAAGTCGGTGACCATGTGATCCCTCTGTATACGCCAGAATGCGGTGAATGTAAATTCTGTCAGTCTGGTAAAACTAATCTCTGCCAAAGAATCAGAGCGACTCAAGGTAAGGGGCTAATGCCAGACGGTACTTCACGCTTTTCTAAAGATGGTAAAACTATTTATCATTACATGGGTACTTCGACATTTGCTGAATATACAGTAGTGCCAGAGATAGCTTTAGCGAAGATAAATTCTGAAGCCCCTTTGGAAAAGGTTTGCTTACTTGGTTGTGGGGTGACTACTGGTATTGGAGCGGTTTTAAAGACGGCTAAGGTTGAAGCTGGTTCTAATGTAGCGGTTTTTGGTTTAGGCGGTATAGGGCTGTCTGTAATTCAAGGTGCGAAAATGGCTCAGGCTGGAAAGATTATCGCTATTGACATTAATCCAGATAAATTTTTGCTAGCGAAGAAATTTGGTGCTACTCACTGCCTGAATCCAAATGTCTCTCATTGCGAAGGCGATGAAAACGCAGAAGCTCGGCTTGAGCTGCGACCTCTAGAAAAAAATATAGTTGATAGAATTATAGAGCTTACAGATGGTGGTGTTGATTATTCCTTTGAATGTGTGGGGAATGTGAAACTTATGCGGCAGGCTTTAGAATGTTGTCATAAAGGTTGGGGCGAGTCGATTATAATCGGTGTCGCTGCTGGGGGAGAAGAGATTTCCACGAGACCTTTTCAGCTAGTGACTGGTAGAGTCTGGCGCGGGTCTGCCTTTGGTGGGGTGAAAGGGCGGACAGAATTACCTAGCTTTGTGGATAAATATATGTCAAATGAAATTAATCTTGATGACATGATTAGTTATACTATGCCGCTTGAAGATATTAATAAGGCTTTTGAATTGATGAAGGCTGGGAAGAGTATTCGCTCTGTGGTGCTTCATTAAAACCCACTAACTATAAGCTCTTCACCCATAGAACAAGAATCCTTGTTTGGATTATTCATGCCATACTGTAACTGCCAAGGGTGTTGTTTAGCAAAGCTAAATAATTCACGCACGAACTTAGAATTATCATAACTAATAAACCATTTCATTTTACAATTTTTCATTTCTTCACTGAAACGCTGATGGTCAAAGCCAGAGTGTAAATTTCCTTTTTTACCATAAAGTCTAGAATGGCTGGCTGAGTAGTAAGGTGGGTCCAAATAAATTAAAATATCGCACTGTTGCTGAACTTCAATTTCTGCGTTTTCGTCGTCCTCATGATCCTCATGTACATGCAATACACTGCGGTCATTCGTCCTCCTCGGCCTTGAACTTGTGCGTTCAGCAACAGTGCCATGCTTTTGTTGAACTTCAATTTCTGCGTTTTCGTCCGCCTCATTGACTTTCAGTAACTTACTGTAATCTAAATTGGTGATTTTGACGTTTTTATCAAGAATCTTACTTAAAGCTGCAACTCTATCTATAGATGAATCAGTGAAGCGTCCTTGAAAGGCTCTTTCGGAGTAGCCTCCACTTTCAGTAGTGCCAGAAAAGGTTATGCGATTTAAAATGAAAAATCGAGCTCCACGCTCGGTGACGTTAAGTTTCTCTAAATTCATCTCTAAAAGCTTGCGATAGAGAGCTTTTCCGTCCTTTTCTGTTTTGAAGTTTTTAATAAGCGTGAGCATCTCGGCTAAGTTTTCCTGAGCTGCTTTCCAAAAGCAGTATACATCAGTATTTAAATCATTAATCCAGAATTGCCTATCTGGAAAGCATTGCTTTAGATATATAAATAAAGATCCGCCCCCAACAAAGGGTTCACGGTACTCTTTAAAGGCTATATCTGTGAACTCAGATAATTTTTTTATCGCTTTAGACTTACCGCCAGGATAGCGAAGCGGAGATTTAATCATGAACTAAAATTATACATGAAAAAGCAGAAGCTTAGTTAAGGATCCGCTGAAAAATGCTGTTTTTAGCATTTTTCGACCCCGACCGAGGTATAAAACCTAGCTCGGGGAGCGGATCCTTAACTTCTTCACCTGACAGTCCGTGATGAAAAATTTCATTTTTCATCACTTCCTTAAGGTAAAACTGCGATTTACTCAGAATTTATAAAATTAGTCATAGCCCGCTTGTTTGGACATATGGAAGAATAGGAGCCTTACCTGATGAGGATTATGTGATTTTATAATCCATGTAAGATATTTTCAAGAGCTAAGAAGAAGTATAATTAAATTTTATGGAGGCGAAACCTAAAAAACTCCCATTAAGTTTACAGTCTTTCGAGCAGTTAGTTACGGAGGGTGCTATTTATGTGGATAAAACTAAGCACATATATGAATTGCTTAAGCTGGGTTTTGGGTCATACTTTCTTAGTAGACCTCGCAGATTTGGAAAATCTCTCCTAGTCTCTACATTAGAAGCGATATTTAGAAATAAAAAAGAACTCTTTAAAGATCTTTGGATCTATGATTCAGATTATCTGTGGCAAGAGTTCCCTGTAATTAAGTTTGATATGTCAGCAATTAACAAAGATACAGCAGAACAGCTGAAAATTGGCTTGGTGAATGCTGTTGCAGAAAATGCTAAAAGCTATGATTTAGATTTAGAAACATTTACACCAGAACTAATGTTTAAAAACTTAATTCTAGAGCTGAAAAAAAAATATAATAGTCAAGTAATAATTTTAATTGATGAATATGACTCCCCGATTATTAAACATATCAATAATCCTGTTATTGCAGATCAAAGCAGATCAATTCTACATGATTTCTATAGCATCATAAAATCAGAGGGTGCCAATCTTAGGTTCGTCTTCCTGACTGGTGTAAGTAAATTTGCTAAGACTTCTATATTCTCGGGTTTAAATAATTTAATTAATATCTCAATGCAAGAGAAATACAGTACCCTACTAGGTCTTACACAGGAAGAGTTAGAGAAATATTTTCCTGAACATATAAATTCTGTAGCAAAAAAGAACTCATTAAATCTGAAAGAGACTTTGGAGAAAATAAAATTTTGGTATAACGGATACAGGTTCTCTGAATCTAAGATTAAAGTCTATAACCCATTTTCGACTTTATCTTTACTGGAAGCTGAGAAATTTACTAACTACTGGTTTGAAACGGGTACACCGACCTATTTAATTGAGCTAATTAAAAAAGATAAACCCAATATTAGTGAGTATGAGACTGAAATATTTCTTACTCGTGAAGATCTTAGTAGTTATGATATATCTTCTATCCCCTTAGCTCCAGTACTCTTTGATACTGGCTATCTCACTATCAAGGGCTATGAAGCTAAATATGATACTGATGTTTACAGCTTAGGCTACCCTAATTTTGAAGTTAAAAGCTCTTTTATTAAAATACTACTTAAAGATTTTACTCTACCGCCGAATGAAGTAGAAAGTTATATATCTAAAATCGAGAAATGCATCAAAGCTGCTGATATAGAGACGTTTATTGCCTTATTGAAATCATTTTTTGCAGCGATTCCTTATGAACTCATCCCCAAGAAAGATTTGAATGAAAAATACTTTCAACTTATTTTTTATCTTTTAATGCGTGTAAGTTCATTTAGGGTTAATGCTGAAGAAAGAACCAATATTGGGCGTATAGATTTAGTTTTAGAAACTAATACGGATATTTATTTATTTGAACTTAAAGTAAATGCTTCAGCAGAAGCTGCTTTAAGGCAGATTAAAGAAAAAAGATATTACGAAAAATATTTACATATCGCTTCTAACAAAGTAAGCGAAAATTCTACGACTGATAAAATAGTTCATCTTGTAGGAATTAATATATCACTGATCGAGAGGAATATCACAGAGTGGCTGATAGAAAGAGTTTAGGAAAATGCTAACTCCCAATCTAAGAATTTATTTTTTTAATCACTACTAAATTGTTTTTGTGGCTACGGTAATATAGCATCCCATAAATTTTGCAAGAATGACTGATTAGGATCTAGCTTGCCAGCTTTTTTCTTTTCTAAATATGGAATATAGAAGAATATAAAAACAAAAAATAAGGAAGAACCTAAAGCAATTAAACCATGTTTTAATTCGTTATCTAAGACCATAATTATAAATCCTTAATTTCTAACCAATATTTATCAAGTATATGCATCCCACGATAGATACATTGTACGCCTAATAAAGCTAAAGGTAAACTGATGGTAAAAAGCCTGAATGGGAAAATATAATTTATATTAGTTAATAAGAATAGAATACTTGTGCCTACTGGTACACAGAGTACAATGCCTAAATATTTTAGTATCTCAGCTCTATACTTTAATGATTCTTGATTAAGTCTCACAATATAGAATAGCTTCGCAAAATTTATGTCAAAAAGCAGGGGGTCATTTTTCCTCAGGATTTGGGGGATGAGATCTTATTAATTTCAGGATTTAATCAATTATAGTTACAAGTCTTGATAAGATCATCTAAATAGAAGCTAGTCCGAGTACCTAGCAAATTTGGCAGATTGCTTATGAAACCATTTTTTGTTAAACCTAAAATATTTATTAGCCATGGCTTAGCTGACCAAGCAATGTTAGAGACCTTAAAGGAATTTTTAATTTTACTAAATACTGATCCGATATTAGTCATAACCGAGCCTAATAGAGGACTAACTATAAATGAAAAAGTAATTGACCCTCTTGAGAAGTGTGATTGTGTAATTATTTTAGCAACAGCTGATAATGAAAATATACAGAGAAGAGGTGATTATCAGCCTAGAGCCAATGTCTCACATGAAATAGGTGTTGCTCAAAAATGTCAAAAAATATAATTTATCTCAAGCAAAAAAATGTAGATTTTGGCAGTAATTATGGAAGCCAGATTTGGTATGAATTTGAGGATAATTGCAAAGAAAGTATTTATCCTGTGTTGCCGAAGGTATTATCAGAATTAGTAAGTTTTAATTTAATAAGCGTGAGTGGAAAACCTCACCAAGAGCTTATACGCTCTTCTATTGTTGATCAATTATATGAGCTTATAAGGCTACTAGGAATAGAAGATCAAAAAATAAAAGCAAATTTACTTAATCTATTGGGTAAATCTCTCTTAGCTAAAGGTCAGGATTTGACTGCTCTTGAAATCAATGAATTACAAGAAATTTATCCAGAAATAAAACACACATGTGTTTTAGACGGTTATATAAATAAAAATATTAATGAGGCTAAGCGCTTTATGTCATTTAGCTTAGAGCTAAAGCCAGATTTGATTGCTTATTATGACTATTTGGATATACTGTTTAACTCATATCATCTGGGGGAAGGAGAGTTTGACAATAATATCCTTTTTGAAATTGAAGATATTTCTCTTAAAATTTTGAGAATTGATAATGCCTTGGCAAATAATGATTTTTTAAATAAAACTCTTTTTCTTCTTCAATATTTATCTGAAAATACCAGTAATCTGCTGGCAACACGTATAAGTAATACAATAAATTTGCCAAAAGAGTTTGTACAAGCATTTAAGCAATATATTTTTGATAATTTAAAAGATATTGATAAAGAATATCCCACAGATTTTAATTCTTATTCATACTTTGATAAAAGTATTATCATAGTTTTGAAATCAGATAGATTTAGGTATCCTTTTTTATACAACAATAAAGTTGCTGAAGTTTATGATGCTGTAAGATTTATAGTAAATAATTATTCTCTAGGCACTGACTATGAAGAAATTATTAGCTTGTTAGATACTTTTACAATTAAAACTTATGCAGAGAGGACATCAACAAATTTAGCTCTAGTTTCTCGTTTTATATGGTTATGGGGAAATATACCCTGTGGAATTGATTTAAAAGCAGATAGTATAATCACTCGTATCTTTAAAATCAATAATCATGAACTCATTGGTGTATTAGCAACGGCACTTGGCAGAAAAAAGATTGATAAATATAATGCTGAATTAATACAGGCACTAATAGCTTTTGATTTTGAAAGTCGGAGAAGAATTATTTGGGCGATGGGGGAAATTGGAACATCAGAGTTCTATAAGATTATAAGTGGATTATCAATAGATCCAAATAACTATGCTTTAATTGAAGAACAAAAAAATGCTCTCAATAAACTGCATCTCACACCACCACATTAACAAGCTTATCCGCCACGACTATAACCTTTCTTACAGCAGCTCCATCTATCTTTTTAATCATCTTTTCATCGGTGAGAGCAAGTTTCTCTAACTCCTCATTAGATAAGCCTTTCGCCACCTCTATCGCTGTGATTTTTTTACCCTTAATCTGTAAAACTAAAGTGCAGGTATTTTTTTCGATATAAGCATCGTTAAACTTAGGCCATGAGAGCAAATGCACGGAATTATTAAGATCAGCTTCGCTTAAATTAAATAGTGAATGATAAAGCTCTTCTGCTAAATGCGGCGTGAATGGAGCTAGTGCTTTAGTGAAGTCGACTAAAACATGAGCTAGAACTTGCTGATCTTCGTCACTGTAAGCTTCTTTACCTAGTATATATTTATACATGCTGTTAATAAACTCTGACATTCTTGCTATCGCTGTATTAAAGCCGAAGTTTTCAGGTGCTAGATCATTAGTAATAGCCTTCAGTGCTGAGTGAAAGGCTCTGAGGATTCCTTGATTCTCTTCTGTAAGTGAACTGAACTCTAAGTGAAGAGGAAAGCTGTTTTCACTAAGGTACTGATGCGAAATTCCAGTTCCCATGTTTTCAGGAATAGTGTGATTCTGTGTATTATTCAAGCTTGATAATAATTTATCCTGAAACTCTGGAACTAGCTGCTGATAAAGTCTCCAGATTCGATTAATAAATCTATACTGTCCCTGAGCGCCATCTTCAGTCCACTCCACTTCGGCTGTTACTGGAGCTGCGAAAAGTATAAATAATCTAGCTGAATCTGCACCGTATTTATCGAAGAAGTCAGAAGTGCCTACTACATTACCTTTAGACTTAGACATTTTTACTATTTTCTGATCTTTTTCTGAATATTTAACTACCATGCCTTGAGACAGTAATCTAGTAAAAGGTTCTGAGAAATTATGCATGCCACAGTCTCTAAGTGCTTTAGTGAAGAATCTAGCGTAAAGTAAGTGTAAAATAGCGTGCTCCACGCCACCTACATACTGATCTACTGGAAAAGCCTTATCGTGAGCGAAAGGTAGCTCAGTATTATGCGGATCACAGTATCTTAAAAAATACCAACTGCTACAGATAAAGGTATCCATGGTGTCTGTCTCACGTTTAGCGGCTTTGTTGCAGATAGGGCAAGGTACTGTATTCCATTCGCTGTGACCTTTTAAAACAGCCGTGCCATGTTTAGAAAAATCAAAATCTATAGGTAGTTCTACAGGTAGATTATTCTCTGCTACTGGGACTATGCCACAGTCTTCACAGTGAATTAATGGGATTGGTGTTCCCCAGTATCTTTGACGGCTGATAAGCCAGTCACGCAGGCGATAATTTATTTTTTCTTTAGCGAAGCCTCTTTCAGCTCCCCACTTCACTATATTTTTTTTAGCTTCATTCGAGCTTAAGCCATTGAAATTAGCACCAGTACTGGTATTATTACTATTGATAAGTATTCCTGCTTGAGTGAAAGCAGCTTTATCTAAATCACAGTAATACTTCTCACTAAGTTCAAGCTGGCAGTCTTGCTGAGCTTCAATCCCTGCGTTTTCAGGATTAATGACTTGAATAATCTCTAAATCATAAGCTCTCGCAAATTCCCAATCCCTCTGGTCATGAGCTGGTACAGCCATAACTGCACCAGTACCATAATCGACTAAAGCGTAATCCGCTATCCATACTGGAATTTTTTTATCAGTGTAAGGATTTATTACATAAGCACCAGTAAAGCAGCCCGTTTTTTTACGCCCTTCTGCTGTTCTCTCTATTTCAGTCTTTAAAGCTGTTTCCTTAATATAGCTCTCTATATCTGCCTTTCTATCTTCTGTAGTAAGCTCTTTTACTAAAGCATGTTCTGGAGCTAAAACCATATAGGTTACACCCATAATGGTATCTGGGCGAGTGGTATAGATGGAGATAATATCAGTGCTTAATTTAGAGCTGTCTGAAATAGAATCTTTATCTATAGGAAAATCGATTAAGGCTCCAGAAGATTTACCTATCCAGTTACGTTGCATGGTCTTTACGTTATCTGGCCAGTGTTCTAGCTTATCTAGGTCATTTAGTAATTCTTCAGCATAGTCAGTAATCTTTAAGAACCACTGACGCATCATTTTTTTCTCGACTACCGTAGATGTATGTCTCCAGCACATGCCATCTTCTACCTGTTCGTTAGCTAAAACTGTGTTACAGTCTGGACACCAGTTCACTGGGGCTTCTTTTTGGTAAGCTAAACCTTTTTCGTAAAGCTTTAGGAAAATATACTGTGACCATCTATAGTAGTCTGGTCTGCATGAAACGACCTCTCTGTCCCAGTCATAGCTAGTTCCCATGCGTTTAAGCTGTTCATCACGCATATGTGCGATATTAGCTTCAGTCCAAGTCTGTGGGTGTGAACCCTTCTCTATCGCAGCGTTTTCAGCAGGTAAGCCGAAGGCATCAAAGCCCATAGGATTTAAAACATTAAATCCCTGCATGCGCATAAATCTAGAAATTACATCTGAAATAGTGTAAACACGCATGTGTCCCATATGCAGATTGCCACTTGGGTAGGGAAACATTACTAATGAGTAGTAATGAGGCTTAGAGCTGCTTTCATTAAAACGATAAATGCTACTTTCTTCCCAGAGTTTTTGCCATTTTTCTTCTAGGACTTTAGGTAGATATTGTTTTTCTTCTATATGCGTTTTCGACATGGGCTATTTTATTATAGCTGAGACGGATGTACAACTCTATTCCCTTGTCGTCTTCTAATTTTTAAAGCCTGCTATCTCAGCTAAAACTTTTCGACTAATCTCCTTGCAGATATTTTTGATTTCTAAATTCAAGAGAACAGTATTATAACTCTTATACATACTCCTCTCTAGGTAATTACTTGATATTTCATATTCTAATTGATAAAAATTCACGCTTAGGTAGCTAGCTATATTAAGATCCTCTTTTAGAGAGTTTTTATATTTTTTTAGAGTACATGAAATTTCAGGCATTGAGCCTAAGCCCTCCTTGTAGAAGTTATCCATTAAATTGAAGATATCTAAGTCGTTGAGAGGCTCTACTGGTTCCTGAAAATCCTCTGGATTTTCAAAGCTAAGAGCTTTGGAATACAAGCTATTTAGATATCTGTTGAATTTACTTTCTGGGTCTGTTTTAGTACTAAAGCTAATTTCTGTAAATAATTCCTCAAATTTTCTCATTGTTTTTATAAATTCTGTAAATAAAAGAGCTAGGCTTTCATTAATCTCTTTTAACGAGTCTATGTTTGGATTTACTTCAGTGTTGAGATTTGAGCTGTTTAATGTTTGAATTTTTAAATTCCTCTTTAAAATGCTAATTTCTTTATCTAAATCATCATCCTCGTCTAAATCTAACCCTTTTGCAGCTTTTAATTTTAAGTTAAGTGAATCGATTAGAGCATCGCTAAATAAATCGAGCAATTTATCTAAATGATTGTGGCTAAGTTTATTTTTATCTGCATAGCTAAGTGCATTTAGATATCTATCTTTGTCATTGCTGGAGATGATTATGGGAGGGAGATTTAAATACATTAATATGAAATTTGTTAATAAACGGCATGTTCTACCATTACCATCATCAAATGGGTGAATGAGTGTAAAACGGTGATGAAAATCAGAAATCTTTTTTAGAGCTTCTTCTAGATTGTTTTGTGAATTGAATTTAGAGTTTTGAATAAGAAAAGGGTTCATTTCATCAAGCAGATCACTTATTAAAGCGTGAACTTCCTCTGGAGCAGCATAGGCGAAGATCTCTCCATCTTGGGTCATGACTGAATTTGCTAACTTTTTGTAATCACCAGGAATAATTTCTCTTTTAGTTTTCTCGCGATTAAAACCCAAGCATTCTTTATAGAAAGGTTCTTTCAGGATTGTTTTATTAATTTCTCGTATAAATTTATGCGAGAGCGGGTTTTCACTAAAGTTTTCAGCCTTTATATTTTCAGCTCTTTCTTTAATTTCTTCTAAAGCTAAATCATGAGCTTTAATCTCAAGATTGTCTCTGAAAGATTTTTCTGAAGCGATTCCTCTTTCAAGTAAATTGACGGTTTCACCGTAGCTTAAAGTATTACCTTCGATGCGATTAGAATGATAATTATATTCTAGTCTAAATTTTTTCCAGAAAGCAGATTCAGCTTCGTGGCTAATTGGTTGAAATTCTTGGAGCTGATTTATTTTTTTTATTATTTCATTTAACTTCAGAAATGACATTGCTTTAATTTATACTAACACTGATAAATTCACAGAGATTTCCATATCTTTAAATTCTTTACTTCTCCCCATTCTACAAGTACAATCTATTTAAAGAAGCCAAGGGAAATAAGCTTAGTTAGTAGAAATTTCCGTGGGTTTTTGTCTTAATTGCATGATAGAGCTTTATATCTTCACTAAAGAATCATTAATAGATCCGGGTTTCACTCATTGGGAACCAAGTCTTGGTAATGCCTTTAAAGATTATAATTTAGAGATCATAACGGGGAAAATTCGTTCTAGGAGCTTAGATGCTAATTTTATTAAAGATTTAAACGAATTTTTAAGAAATTCTCCAGACTTGAGTATATTTTTTAAAACTTTAGATTCTTCAGTCGATATAAGGGTTTCAGAACGTTTACACCATATTCTCTTTTATGATTCGCAAACCAATATCTTACATATAGATAGTGAGATTAAAGCAGAGTTTTCACCTCTTTATTTATATGCCTTGTACTATGCGAGTCTGAGAAAGTCTAAGGAGCAGGATTTTCTTTATAGTAAATTTTATGATTTTATTTCTAAAGTAAATGAAAGTGATTTAAAGAAGCTTGTAAATTTTTTTGAGGCTGATAAGAAGACTACTCGATATTATGATGCTGGAGCCCATTTAAGCAGTTTTATAGAGACGGTTTTAAAGAATAAAAAAAATAAACAGAATTTAACAGATATAGAGGAATTTACCTTAGTACAGATTCTTAGAAATCGTTCTTTGACAGGTGTACAGGTTTATGACATAGAATCGCTGGAAGCACTTTACACAAAGCATCTTGATGATCCTTTTTCGGGGATAGCCTCCGTTGATTTATTTAACAGCCTCACTGATACTTACAGTGAAGAGCGAGCGAAGACTTATTATAAAGTTTTAGAGAAAGCTCTTAAGCATTTAGGCTCTGATTTAATTGCTCAGCGTGGTTCTAGGGTTGCTCATGAGCAGGGACCTATTTTAATTAATGCTGGAATACTTAAGACTTCTAAATTAATTACGGAAAAGCTAAGCCTCCTTAGTAAAGAGGTCTATCAGCTTTACATTAAATTAAATGATGAATTTAGAGATGCTTTTAAAAATGAAAATAGTATAAGCCTGTCCCAGAAAGAAGAGTATTTCGCTACGGCTAGATTAGATTTGAATATTATTCTTGATGATTTGAGCTTTATTTTAAAGCAGAATGAGATTCCACGAGCAAGGATACTGAAAGCTGTTAACCAGCTTAAAAAATTCATTCAAGAATTTTCTGATACTCTCACTGAGTTTATTTACGAGAATATTAAACAAAGAAGCTCTTATTTGAAATTAGTGGAAGCTTTAAGTAATTTTGATAAAAATTTACATTTGAAAATATTTGATCTTATTGAGCTTGCAGAGAAGACACCAGCTATTAATAAAAAGTCTGTTGTTTATGTGCAGAGACTTTCAGAAAGGTCTGGGCATATTATTGCAAGAATTCTATTAGGTAAGAATCTTTATGTTGAGAATGATGAAAATTCTTTTAAACAGAGAGTTTTAGCTATTCCTTATACTTTTGTAACTCAGGATTTTATTTACGTAGCAGATATGGTAGATTCTTTTTTTGAGAATGCTTCTATCTCTATCGTTACTGATCCAGAGACTGGTACACCAAGTATTAAATGGCAGAATGCTAAAGATTTAGCTATTAGTCTTGCTGAGGGACTTTATACTGCTATAAAGAATGCTAGTGCTGTTAATAAGGTATTCCATTATCAATTAGAAACGACTTTATTTGGTCCATTAATAGACGATTTCATTAGATTACTTAAGGATGAAATTTCCACTTATGCCTCAGCTCAGAACTTAAGCTATGAAATGGTTTTGGCTAGAAAAACATACTATAAAGAGCTTATATTAAATGCTGCTGAATTAATTTTTGATCTTTATCAATTACAAGATGATTTAGATATTCAAATTTTAAAAACTAAAGCGGATAAATTTTTGGTAACTCTAGAAATCTTATCTACTTATAGGGATGCGGAGAAAGATACTGCTAGCTTAGCTTTAATTAAACACCAGAGCGAAGATCATTTTGCTTACTGTAAAGAAAGGTACTTGCAGTTAAAAAATAATCTAGAATTAAGTCCTAGTGCTAAGGTAAGTGAATACAGTAATTTTCTTAAAGGTGAGATAGATTATAAACTTACTAAAGAATTTATTGAAACGAAATTTAGATATTTCGATTCCAGTATATATAAAGAGCTACTCTCAGGAGCTGATATAGAGAGGGTTGTAGTCGAGACCGATAGATCCATCCCTGCTGATTACTATTTTAACTTTACGGTAGCTCCATCTAGGATTGATTTTGGTAAAAATGTTGTTTCTTCTGTAACTAATTTAATGGGACGTATATTAGGAGCTGATGATAAAGAGTCTCTCAATATCGGTAAAAACTATATAGATTTAGTAAGTGAAACTGAAAATGCTTTCTTTGATTCTAGTTCTAGTGCTGGTTCTGCAAAGGTTATAGAGAATACCTGTAGAGCTATACAGTATTCTAAGGCGATTAGTTTTCAGGGAGTTTTTCAAAGTTTTAATATAGATGGTTATCAAGTAAGAGATACTATTAATTCAAGAGATAATGCTAAAGTCGGTATTCATATTATGGAACACGGGACTATGGCATCTACAGGCTACTGTATTACTAAAGAACCCTTATTTATTCTTCATGCTTTAAATGATAATAAGTCAGAACATAAGCAGGGAGCTTTTTTTGCTGAGCTAATAAAATATTCTAGGATTATTAATGAGACTGGTATATTCCAAAGAATAGAGCTGATGAATAAGGCTATAGATGCAGCTAATTCAAGAAATAGCACAGTGAAAGCTTATCAGGACATTAGCATTGCGTTAAATGCTTCTTATAAAGGTAATGTTTCTGATGAAAGAGAGAATGCTAATCAGTATTTAATGGCTCTTTTATTAAAGCAGAAGCGTTTTATTAAAAATACTTCGCTTGCAGAAATAGAATCTTTCTATCATGAGCAGATCACTAAGCATGAGCTTCCTAAAGAAATAAAGGTTTTTGATCCTTATGTCGATCCAGATATTTTTATGTCTGGTGAATTTAAAAATATCGCAGATGACGCTTTAGATAAGTTATCTCTAGAATTAATAAAACTAGAGCAGCCACTTAATCGTGAGCAGATCATCGCCTCATTAATGACTTATGGTTCCCAGATAGAGAAATGGCCTTTGATTAAGCGTAATCTAGAGAAGACGGATGAAAGTAATGCTGCACAGCTTTTGATTAAATTACGTGAAATAAGTCCAGAGATTAAGTATTTGGAGACTTATAAAAAAGGTTTTTATAAAAACCCACTCTTAGCTTATCAAGGCGTAGATATTATTCAGCTCAACTCTGATCATACTGAATTGATTAGCCTTTTAACTAATTTAGTGAAATTACGCACATTGATGAAGATGCGTAATCCAGATTCATTGATGATATTAGTTGATAATCCTCAACAGGCTAAAAAGCCTTTTCTTGACTATGATTCGACTAAAGAATGGCTCGCACTAGGTGGTACTGCAGCTAGCCATATGGTAGCTCAAAATGTATACGATAAATGGACAGAGGAAGTCGAGGAAGAAGCGACTTTCGCGAAATTACATATTAAATTTATGCTACAGAAGTCACTTGACGAGAATGAAGCTAAAATCTATGAGAGTTTATTTAATGAAACTAAGAGATATATAGATTTAAAGAAAGATATTCTAAAACAAAAATACCAATCAGCAAAGAAGACTTCTGTTTCTATGAGGGTTTTAGAAAGATATGAACATACTATTTGTACCTTAAGTAAATTAGAGGGAATGTCAGATGCTCGTCTGAGTGATGATGATTACTGGAACCATAATTTGAGTTTTGAACAGTGGTTAGTCTTAGGTGGACGCTGGGTTTTAAATGGTGAGAGTAAAGAAAATATTAGTTATGTAAGTTCATTATTTAAAGATTTTAATGAAAGAGTACTTAAGCTATATGTGCGATGCGAGGAAGCTATATTTATAGAGAGTAGTAGTCGAATAGTGAAGCAGGCTGGCTCTACGAAAGAAGCTGATCTAATCAGTACCGATGCTTTTAAAAGTATAGATTTAAGAGCGAAAGCTAAGCAGGAAAATGCTTTTAGAATTTATAAAATAGAAGCACTAAATAATTTTAAAGAAGAATTAAGTGAGTATAGAGAAATTCATCATATTATTAATTTGATTCCTCAGTACTGTGCTGAATATTTAGAGCTTGTTGACTCTCATGCAGAATTGAAAACTAAGATCAGTCAAGCCGCTAAATTGCTTGCCTTGATGGAGGTTTTTGCTAAATATCTGTCTGGATTCGTTCCTGAAGTTTTGACACTATGTTCTAGCTTTAGCCTTGCTCAAAATGATTCTGAGACTAAAGTTGAGTTCATTAATATTTTTGGGGATCATCAGGGAACTAAAGGTCTATTTAGTAAATTAGCCGATGCCCTAAAACTTAAGCTCGGAGATCAGGGCTTGGAGATAGCTACTTCTTTTGTTGAGTTAGCTTATTATAATTTTTTAATTACTCTTAGTATTTCGGTTGCTGATCATAATTTGATGATTAATCAGTTAGGTATTTTCTTTGACCAATATCTAAATATTCATGAAGAAGATTACCCTCCTTATGCTTTTCATAGACTTTCTGCTGGTGAGGTTTATGGATTTGATAATGAGTATTATTTGTCAAATAAGCTCAGAGAGAAAATGTTTAAGCTTAGTGCTGCTAGTGGTACTAATGTTTATAAGCTTCTGTGGAAGCTGGTTTCAGAATATACAGTCCTGCAAGAGACTTCTCAAACTTATAGAGATTTATTAATTGGTGATTATGAAAATGGTTTGATACCAATTGGTTATCAACATCAGACTATCTGTATAGAAGAGCGTTTTTGGGACTGTATGCGGGCTTTAAGAAACTTTGTTAGAAATTACCATGATAGACATCCCCTACCAGTAATTATTAAAGGTGACAGTGCTAGAGCTGATTTGCTATTTGGCTTAAATTCAGCGCAGCATAAGACTATTTACATAGCAGGTATTAGTAGTCTAGGGAAACACTCTTGGGATTTACCTTTAGTTCTCAGGTCTCCAGTATTTAGAGAGGCTAAAGCAGATACTCTTAATCGTGGAACTTTCTCTACGATTGCCGCTTTTACGCCATACCTTACTGAAGAAGGGAAAATTAGGCAGCTTTACACTTCGTTTAAAGTAGAAGAACTGTTTAATAAAGGTATTGAGTTTATTTCACCATTTGAAAATTCACATGAAAAATTTAAGTTAAATGAATATGGCTTTGTGCATGCAGTAGTATTGTTGGAACCATTACCTGGACTGCCAGATCCAGATATTACTATGTCAGCTCATACTCATCCACAGTATATAAGTGGGTTTACCCAAGAGATAGAAGTTCCAGAAGTTTGGTCATATCTTAATATGCGTCAAATGTATGCTAAGACTGAGCTTGCTGCGATTTTAGAGAAAGCACAGATTAATTCTTTGATTCAGATTAACTTTAAGCAGAATCGTTTTAAAACTAAAACAGAATTATCTGTTTATATTAGTGAAGAATTAGTTCGCTTGAAGGCTGGGCATCTAGATGAGTGGCTTTTGAAATCTAGTAAAGAGTCTGGTGGTAGGGGTATTAGTGATAGGCTTAATATTCGCATAGATAAAGAACGAATTCTAGATTTTATTTTAGAATATTCAAGCACCGATGATGTAGTGATGCAAGAGTTTGTTCCTAATAATGCTAAAGCCTTTATTCAAGAAGCTTTCTATGAACAGCTAGTGGATAGCTTTTTAGAGGCTGGTCTAGTAATTAATACTGAATATCCAGCTCCTGAACTTTTCTTTGCCATGCGTAGTTTCCAGAGTTTAACTGGAGTTAAAGGATATTTATTCTCAGTGAATGCGGGTAAAGTAACAGTGAATGCTGGTCAGGGTGCAAAATTGTTTTATGGTGAGCCTATACTTATTATGCCTCCATATTTTGCTAATAAATTACAGATTCTGCTAGATCATTATGGAGAAAATATACTTAAAAAAGCAATTCCAGAGCATGCTAAAGAATATGCTAAAAAAAATGAGATCAAAATATATAATTTGGATGGTGATTTCAGTAATGTATTTATGCTAAATGGTCTCTTTGACTATATTCCATATCTTTATGTCAGTCGAGAATTTTCTGAAAATTTAGAATCTACTATTCATGAGGTTGATAGCGGAGAATGGATAAACAGTGATTTGAAAAAATTTAAAGTTATCTGTGAAGAGAATTGCTTTGGTGGGCTTAATTATTATTATAATTTTAAAGGTGAAAAAGTTATTTTATGCTCAGGTAAGTCTCAGGCAGAGTCTTTAAGTAAATTAGAAACTTTGATTAAAGAAGTAAAGGCTAAAAATTCTAATCGTATAGAAAAGGATATTGATTTAGATCTAGCTGTCATAGAACTTAACAGCGGTTTAGGTCAAGCTAATTTATTGCAAAAAGCTCTTAATACTGCTGTTTATCAGTATGGTGAATCTAGAGTAGATCAATTTTTATTTGATGAATGGATTTATGACTTAGCTCAAGCAGGTTTTATGTTTCATAAAGCTAGGCATAACTCTTAGCGAAGGATTTAGTCTGTTTATTTATAAATATTCTTGTAGCAAAGACAGTTAGAGAGTGTAATAGTATCTTAGAGATGGTCATATCAGCATGAGCTAGTTTAGCATCACGTTTGAGGTCTGGATCATGGTCTGTCTTAGGTATCATCTCTCCATGATTGGTTTCATGAGGGAAATAATTATTGAAGATACCTATTAAACCTTCTCTGTTAAGGTCTTTTTTCACTAATATACCTTCTTCAATACCATGTTTTTTTGCTAAGTTTTTATCAGCCATATTACCAATAAAGCGAGTGAATATATCACCAAAATATAATATAGGAGTGAATAATGAGCTTATTAAACCACTTTCAAAAATCTCTGCCTTGCCTTGTGAGTTAGCAAGGCGAGAGGCATCATAAGCAAGTCCCTGATTAAAATAAATCGCTGATTTAGTCGGGAATAGTCCTTGTGAAAAACCTGTATTTTTAATAATCCAATTAGCAACTTTGTTACCATTGTCACTCATCTTATTTAAAGTAATTACCGCTCCTTGAAAAATAAATCCAAAACCAAGAGACATTCCTACTGCTAACTTTTGTAGGGGATTCATCGTATGTTTTTCAGTCTCTTGAACTCCTTTTAGACCAGTGAAGCCTTCTGCGCCTAGTACATGAGTTCGAAATAGACGATTTAAAAAAGGGATAGACGCCCAAAGGCTACTTTTAATACCACTTTCAAAGAACCTGACTCCGAGCTGAAATTTTTTTATTTTTTCTATCTCGTCTTTGTCTGGATTGAATTTTTGGGCGAATTTTAAAGCTTCATTTGCTTTAAAAAGCTCAACGATTTTCTGCTCTTTACTGAAGCCTTCCATTAATTCAAAATTATTCAAATGATCTCTAGGACCAGTTAATAGAATATTTTCAAGTTCTTTAGAGATAAGCTCTTTATTTGAAAGGCTTTCAAACGGCAAACGCATAATATTTCTTGCGTCATCATGCATATGTTTAGGTAAAGTAAGCTTGGCGGCAGTTTTAATAATACTTTCAGTAACACTTATACTAGAAACATTTAAGACAAATTTTAATAAACCCTTAAAGGCTTCCTCTGAGGCATTAGCAAAATTTAAAACACCTTCTGAGACGTTGCGGAGTAAGCCAGCCATAGTTGCAGCTAAATCATCACCAAGAGCAGTTACTATCGCATTATATATAGCTGGCCTTGAGCTTAAATATCTATCTGCCCTAGTCTTAAATTTATTAAATTGATCAATTCTAGACCAAGTTTCAGTTTCGTCATCTGGAATACCACTAAAAGATTTTAATCGAGATCTTTTCTGTCTAATTGACTTCTGTATGCTTTCTATGTCTAATTTTCGTTGATCATGGACCTCCCTAGAGCTTGGTGTTATATCATTTCCTTGTATTTCATTCTTTGGAGCTAAAGTATCATTAACTGAGCTCTGTTGCATTGCGGGTAAAAGGTCATTAGGAGACCTATACTCCATGGTTTTTAATGGATGTGGAGTTTCTGGAATCGTCGCTGTTAAGTTCAAATTATTCTCACACGAAACTAGGTCACCTTGATGATCCGCTGAAAAATGCTATTTTTAGCATTTTTTTAGGTACCTAATTTATCTTTATCCACATTAAATTGTATTACTTTTTGTTTAAAATGTGTACAATTAGTATCAATGAAATAGCTGATAATTCTTGATTTAGCATGAATCTGCTACAATTTTCTTTCAATGGATAATCCAGACAGTTCAGCTAGCCAAGATTTTAGACTTGACACCAAGTTAATCTCAATGAGATTTGAAGAGGTCAAGCAGAAGTTGCTTGAGAAGTTGGCTCAGGGTGCTATATTTCGCAGAGATAATATATTAACTAATGGTCAGATTGCTGATATTGCCTTGGATGTTAAAGAGGTTACTTTATCAGCGGAGGGACTATTTCTTGCAAGTATGGCAATTCTGCATAATCTGCAAGATCAGGTTGAAGCTATTGGCTCTAATTCATCTATAACTTATTCTTTGCCGTCTACCACAGCTCTACTTGCTTATATTAGGGGGCAAGAATTAACATCGTTCTATGTTAGAAATCAGCCAAGACAGTTTGGTTTTTCTAAATGGATAGAAGGTCCTTTAAAACAGGGAGCTAAGATATGCCTAGTTCAGGATCAGGTGAGAGATTCAGATACTTTGGTGAAATTAATTAGAAAAGTTAGTGAAGAAGCCGATGCTCAGATAATTCAAGTTATAGGGCTTGTAGATATTTCTAAAGCAGTGGAATCAAGGATGTTTGATCTTGGTATTCATTACACTCCTATAATTCGTTTAAAAGATATTCTAAAACTGATTCCAGACGCAGAACTTCTGGTTCAAGAAGACTATCATGCTAAAGTTTGATTATCATAACCATCCTCAGGCTCACAGAGATGATCTTCATTACAGAGAAGAAGTCTTACAGCCATGGGCAGATAGAGCTAGGGCTATAGGTTTAACTGATGTAGCTCTGACTGATCATGATAGGTATAAGGCTGGAGTTGATTTTGATGAAATCAAGAGGCTTCAAGAACGTAATCCAGATATTAAATTGCGTGCTGGTATAGAGTTAGACAATGATCCAGAGACTAGCGCTGCGGGTAGATTGTGGACAGAGAAACACTATGATAACTTAGACTTCATTTTAGGTTCAGTTCACTTTGTTTTTGATTTTCCTTTTGATCACCCTCATTACATCAGTGAATACGATAAATATAATATTGATGATTTATATATTGAATATTATCGATTGATTCAAGAGACGGCGAAATCTGGTCTAGTAGACTCACTTGCGCATTTGGATTTAATTAAAATTTTCAAATTCTTTCCTAGTAAGGATTTAACAGATTTATATAGTGAGACTTTAGATATTGTTAAAGCTGCTGATCTGTCTATGGAAATCAGCACAGCTGGCTATCGTAAGCCCATTGGGGAACAGTATCCGCATTTTGATTTAATTAAAATGGCTAAGGATAAGGGTATCAGCTTTACTATTGCTAGTGATGCTCATGCAGCGCATGATTTAGCTAAGAATTATGATAAGCTAGAAGCGATTTTAAAAGAGTTTAATATCACAGAAGTGGCTGTCTATGAAAAGCACAAGAAGATCATGCTTTCTCCTTTTGCCTAAGAAGGCACTGTTGCGGAACTCCAATTTCTGCGTTTTCCTCGTCCTCAGTGCCAAGAAGGCTTGAAACTTCGATGATAACAGAGTCTTTAGTTTTAAAAACCACTTTATCACTTGAAGCTAGGCTTTGCAGTATAGTATTGCCGTTAGAAACTTTTCCGTGTTCATCTAAATTAATTACGATAAAATCTATGCCGTATTTCTCTATTAATGCAGATAACGCTTGAATATCATGAGCTGAATATATGCTTTCTGCGTCTTTAAGCCTTTCTTTCATAGCTAATGAATACTTTTTCCCGACTGGCATTGTTGCTGTGGAGTTTATTAAAACACTACGATATGAAAGAGC
>JBJTTW010000017.1:0-3049 GCA_046080385.1 bacterium | reverse complement strand
ATCGCTCTTACTTACCTTAAACAAGAAACTACCTTCAAAAAAGGTATTAAAATTAAACAGAAAAGAGCTGCTCTCTCCACTGATTACCTTGAAGACATCTTGCAACTTAATATTTAATTCATCTTTCGTGGATTTGCCGTGGAGTTCGGCAACAGTGCCTTTCAATCCCCCTTGTAATCAGGTAAAAGAGGATGACTCCTTTCTCATATTTCACAGTAGTAAATAAAAGTGGTGCTGGAGAAAGGAGTTGAACCCTCGACCGCCTGATTACAAGTCAGATGCTCTACCAACTGAGCTACTCCAGCAAAAATCCTTACAAGGACACAGCGAAATTTCGCTTCTGAAATTATAACAATTAATCAAGGCTTGTCAAAAAACTTCAAAGCTTCTTAAGAATTATTTAAAAGCTTCTATATTTTCTAAATCCGTCACAGCTTTCTCAATTGCTAAATTTTCGTTCTCTAAATCTGTAAGATAACGAATTCCTTGATTAAGAGAGCGAGACAATAGTATTCTGCGATTATCAACAGCAAGAATTAAAATCTCACTACCATCAGGTAGAATTTCTCTTTGAATGATATTTATTTTATATCGCTTATCGGCATTGCTGAATGTGCTTTTAATCCTTACAAAATTATCTAAAAATTTAGGAATCTTCCACTCACCACTTTTAACCTTATTAATAAGGAAATTAGTGCAAAGCCACATGAATATTAGAAACGAAACAACGCTAGTAACTTTACTAGTAAAATCAAAATCAGTCATTATTAACTAAAATATCAAAAAACGCCTGCCTAAAGAACATTTTTTCTGGAGCTTTTTGATTATTTAGAAAATCTAATCTTTCTTCTTTCACTGGAATTAAACAAGTACTAATTAATTCCCATATTATTTTTTGAGCCTGAGAGTCACCTTCTATCGCATATTCAGCATATTTTTCTAACTTTAAGCCATAAGCTGCTACAAACTCGGTCATAAGAGCCTTATCAACTAAACCTTCAAAATCTTTATTAAGTAACTTGTCGAAAAGCCTTACAGTATTCCCGATTAAAGGAGAATCACTAACCCGAGCTAAATTATGATAAAAATCTCGATTCGCTTTTACACAGGCATACTCATCTTCAGACATAAGCCCAAAACAAAAAGAAGGCATAGAAACGTTAAATATAAAATGTGCATTAGGCTTAGATGCCTTTTTTATCTCTCCAAATATAGCCCCGATGTCACCAAACAAGTGAAAACAGTTTAAAGCATAAATTACATCCACATCATGATTAAAGTGCGTGGCGAAGTCTTCAGCACCCGCTTGAATATAAGACGCCGCAGTAGAAAACTTTTTTTCTGCCTGCTGTAACATCGCAGCAGAAGGATCTATTAAAGTAAGATTTTTAGCACCGTTCTCTATTAAAATCTTGGCAGAAACACCTGTTCCAGCCCCTAAATCGATGATTTTAGAGTTCGGGTCACCAAGCACTGGAGAGAAAAAATCTACAGCATGCCTGGCACTCTGCTCATATAGAAAATCAGCATTAGAATAATTTTCTGAGGCTTCCTCTGAACTAAATGGATTTAAAGATATATTTTGATTAGACTTATGCACCAACTGTCAGACCTAGCTCAGACGATAACTCAATATTACCTGCAAGCTGAGTTATACGCAAACCGAAGCTGTCATCAATAACCACAACTTCACCCCTAGCAATAATTTTATTGTTTACAAACAGATCTACTGGCTCTCCAGATAAGCGGTCTAGCTCAATTACAGATCCTTTGGTTAATTTTAAAATATCTCTAAGCTGCATTTCAGATCGCCCAAGCTCAACGATTAAACCAAGTTTGATATCTAATAATAAATTTAAATTTTTCTTTTCATAAATTTCAGCACTGTTTACAGTGTGGTTCATCTGAGCGAACTCGACTTCAGATACAGAGTTTTTATTTGCTAATTTAGGATTTTTAACATCAGCTAGCGTCATTACCCGCCCAATGAAAACATCAGCAAGGTTTAAATAAAAAGATGAATTAACGACATCAGCGACCTGAACATTAAATGCAAAACTCGTATAATCAGTTTGAATTAAATCATGCTTTAAAGAATCTGGATTAGCTGGATCTATTAAAACATTTTGGAAATCACTAAGTTCTACATCTAAACCAACAACCAGAGTTTTAAGTTTATGGATAATAGCGAGCGTAGACTGAGCTAATGATTCAGAAAAAGCAGCTTGCTCTATAGACTCAAAAGATTTACCAGCAATATCACCATTACCACCAGCCATTAAATCAGCAACGATCATCGCATCACTAATATCTGCAATATAAGCTACGCTTCCAGATTCACCACCATTAATATCAGCAAATACCGAAATAGCTTGGTTGGCTATATTATAATCGCCATCAACTATCATAGGTTCCATCAACCCATCAAAACTCATGCTCACATCAACGTTAAGAAGCTGAGAGAGGTTCGCCCCAAAAGCTTGGCCTAGATTATTTAATAATTCAACAAACTTACCTAAAGTCTTATCGTCTAAAGCCATAATAGTCTTCTTCCAATATACCCCCGAAAGCCTATTTGGCTCAAGGATTAAAGAAAATACACCTTATGGAGTAGAGTTGAAAAATGACTCCGCCAGTTAGTGATTAACTTTCTTTAGACCACTAGTAGGTTGCACAAATGCGCAATGTGCGAATCACGTTTTTATTCTATGAGATAATGTCACTATGACATCGGAGAAAATATCCAATGAAGCAAAAAACACAAAATAATAATTTTACATTTATTGATTTATTTGCTGGAATCGGTGGTATCCGCCTAGGTTTTGAATCTGCGGGTGGTGAATGTATTTTCACCTCGGAATGGAATAAATTTAGTCAACAAACTTATCTTGAAAATTTCAGAGATAATCCAGGGCTGTCTCATTCTAAAAATCACGAGATTTTAGGAAATTTTTGAAAGATAATTTGTTCTCTAAAGTCATCATTCCATCCAGAGACCTGTCTTTTGCCGATGAGGTTGTATTTAGAGCCATCAAGTTTAATGAGATTA
>JBJTTW010000016.1:0-19495 GCA_046080385.1 bacterium | reverse complement strand
TCTAATTCTTTTTGCAGCAAAGCTTCTTCATCAAGCTCCACGAAACGCTCTTCCTTGGCAGCTTGAGGAGCTTGTCTCATTTGCTGTGGTGCAGGTCTTGCTACCTGAGCTTGATTAACTGGATGTTTCGGTGAAGCTTGAGTAAATGCCTCAGAAGAAGAGTTCCCTACTCTATCAGATTTTATTCTAGTATTTTTAATCTTTAAACCAAACTGATTTCCTAAAACTATTAATTCACCTTTAGCTACTATCTTGTTACCAGCAGCAATTAAAATAAGCTCACTATCTAAAAGAAGTCCAAGAGGAATTACTCCACCATCCTTAAGCTCCATGATTTTTTTCAACGGTAAGTTAACTGACTTAAATTGAGCAGTAAGCTCAATATTAAGGTCTGTCAAAAGATCCGTGTCATCACTTAGTGGATTATTATTTTGCATACTTGGTACTTCAATATCATCATAATATAAATCTACCCATTCCTTATCATTACGGGAAGGCAAATCAATATTTATATATAGATTTTCAAAGTCATTTCTCTCCCACCACATCTTATCAATCGAGCTTCTCTCTAGAAAAATGATGTCTTCTTCCTCCAAAGTCTTTAAATCAGATAGACTGAGCTTCGTTTTACCTACCACTATATCCATTGGAACTCGAAAATCTAATTCATAAATTAGATGATTTAGATCCACCTGATAATCAGCTGAATCTAAATATTCTTTAGGTCTTAATCCAGGAGGAACACTTATCGCAAAATTAGCAGTATCACCATTCTCAAATTCAATTATCCAAATTAAAAAATCATTCGCACCAGAAGAATTAGGATCACTAATACGCCACTGATTTTTCCAGTGTTTTTCCATTTCAAGGAAAAAACTCTCAAAAATTTTCAGCTCTAATTCACTTAATTTAGCTAAATTAAAATCTTCTTTTCTAAAACCAAGTGAATAGCGAAGTAAGTTAAAAACAAGTTTCTTACTCAGTCTAAAATGTCCTGGGGAAGCCGTATAACTATCCCACTCAGAAACTAAGCCTTTCCATTCTTCATCATTTACATCTTTACTAACAGCGATTAAACGTGATTTTGTTTTAATTCCCCAGAAAGAACCAAGAAGCTTATCTATACCATACTGAGGATAAAACCAAGAACCAGAATCTTCCGCATTAATAAACCTAGATTGACTAAAATCAATCCCAAAGCACTCAGTAATAGATTTGGCTTTATTTGCCAGCAACATAGATTCCTTGGAGATGAAAATCGCTCCTTGTATAGACTTTCCCATAATAAGAGTTTAATATCATAGCGTTATCGGGAAATATATATTTTAAGGAAGCACGGTATGAGGACAATGAAAACGCAGAAATTGGAGTTTGGCAACAGTGCCAAGATTAATCTAGGATGATTTTACATTACTACGAAAGAGGCGAAAGAAATAATCACACAGTACTTTTCATTCATGGTAGTGCTAGCGATGCTAGCGTATGGCTAAATGAACTCAATTTTATCGCCTCAAGAGGCTTTCACTGCTTAGCTTTTGATTTACGCGGTCATGGCGACACACAGAATTTAATACAGCCTTCAGAGAAGGTTCGCTTAGATATAGACACACATGTACACGATACTGTAGAGACATTAAAGTATTTAAACATAACAGGCCCTATCACTATCGTTACTCATAGCTTTGGTGGTTTAGTCGCGATTTACCTTGCAGAACGTTATCCAGACTTAGTAAGCAAACTAGTTTTAATCTGCCTGCCAGCTAAATTAATTTTACCGATTAAATTTTTCCTTGGGGCACTGCTTGGTAAACCACTTTATTTTATTCAAGCTCATTTAGATTTTTTTAAAAAAACTCCTTTAAGACCACGCTATAAATCTTCGATAACTACTGATGCTCAAGTACTCAGAGAAATATTTAAACATGTTAAGAGCTGGAATTCCTTTAAAAAAGTACCTCGCCTAAAACAAAAGATATTTTTTGCTGCTGGTAGATTCGATTTCGTTTCACCGGCGCATCTAATATATGCTCTTCATGAAAAAACTAAAAATTCAAATTTTGAATTGTTTAAGTGGTCATCACATGCTTTAATGGAGGATGAACCAGTAAAATTTCAAGAGTGGTTATATTTCTGCCTCTCTCAGAGATAAAGGCATTTTACTAGATAGTGCGAAGATTAGACCAAGGATTTACTCTTAGTTATGCTCTTTTTGTAGCTTCGTTTTTTGCTGCTCTTTTTTCAATTCTTTATTATTTCGGTAAACGCAATAATGAGTTTAGTGTAAAATCACTCTACTCTCTTCAAGCCAAATATCTTGCAGAATCAGCTAACCAAAGGGCTTTAGCAATGCTCAACACTCGCACACTACCAGATTCAGATGTACTAGATGAGTCAGGAGATGATGATGACGATGACTTCGCTGATGAAAATCAAAATCCTTCAAACAATGAAGAAGAGGAAGATGAAGACGAGGAAGAAGATTTACAAGATTCAATCCTAGAGATTCAGCCACGTTATTTAAACTATTTCGATGATGAATTGTTTTTTATAAATATCCAAGCTGGGGACATCATTAACCAAGACCGTTACAATGAATTGCTCGCTCAGGATAAAGCAGAGAGAGCGAACCTTCCCCAATCAACACCAGGAACAGCTCCTACTCCTAGCATTGAAGAATTATATTTACCATTACCTGAAGTTAATATTCAGTATTTAGGTATTATAAAAATCCCTAAATATTCTCATTTCAAACCTGGTCTAAAAATTAAAATCGCAGATAAAGTTAAAGTAAATTTCAAACAAAGAAACATTCTTCAAGAATACTTTGGTGGACCAGATCTTGATTTCTCTCTTAAATCTAAACCTGTCTTAAGATCCATTAATCCAAACTATGCTTATGCAAGTGAGATAGTGGATATACAGCTAGATGGAGAAAATTTAGATCTTGATTCAGCTAAATTCACCACTCCCGATCTTGAAATAATAAAAAAAGCTCAATCAGCTGATTCTCTAACCTTAGCTATTAATGGAAAAGCTAAACCTGGAACCTATAATTTAAATCTCTCAGGTAAAAAAAGTAATTTTTACGTGCTGCCTGAAAAAAGCTCACAGCACGATGCTCCACAGATTTACGACATTTATGCTCAGGGTGAAAACAAACAGCTAACTCAATTGGTTGAAATTTATGATAACGATAAATTGAGTGCTGTAAAAATTAAAGGTAAAAATCTCAGCCATGATGGTGAAGCACCGATTATTGCTTCAGAAGCAAGTGGCCTTCAATTCGATATCTTAAGCTTTACCGATACTGAAATTCTGCTGAATCTTAACGCAAGAAACCTACCACTAAATAACCCTTTTACCATTAGTATTTTTAACAAGGGTGGTCAAAGCAATTCTTGGGCAATAAATGTAAAAGCTAAACCTAATAATGAAAATGATCTTGAACCTAATACTGGAATATTTTCAACCCAGTTAACTTTACTACAAGCAAACTCTCTCTCCAACTTACCTTGGGCTTTTGATCCAGATTTCGAAGATGATGAACAGGCTGGAAGACCAGATAATCCAGACAAGAATGCCCAACCTGCTGCAGCAGGCAGCCCTACAGTGAAAAAAACTTTCAATTTAATTAACTCTGATCTAGAAACCGTATGGCTTCTAGAATCTATCGCTACCGTAAATGACATTACTTATAAGGAATCTGCAATAGTAAGACGTACTGTTCCTCAGGTATCAGCAGCTTTAACCGCAAATACAGAGGTAGATTTCAGTTCTAAAGACTTTAAAATTAAAGGTTTAGAGTCGGCATCTGCAATCTTGCAGGACTCCATCCTCACCGGAGATAGCTTCATCGAATTTAGAGATGAATTTAGTTTAACTAACAAAGATGAAGAAGATGATGAGACGAAGATTAAATTAGATGGCTCAGCTGTAGTTGAAAGCTTTGACTTACAGGGTGTTACGTCTTTTAGCGGAACAAGATTGTTGCAGAATTTTAAAAAATCTTCCTTTGTTTCTATTATCAGCTCTGGCTCTTTTGAAACTCTGACTGATTTTGCATACGTCAAAGAAGTGAATGGTAATGTTATTTCTTTAGAGCCACCTGGTTTTAAACAGCCACATTTTATTCGAGATCGCTTCATACAGTTTACTCCAGCTGTCATCAGCACTGAAGCTATTTCCGAAGATGATGCTGAGTTACATTTAACGCCTAGCTACTCTTGGTTAAGTCTTGAGAATATAAATGGTTTTCAAAAGCTCACTAATATTGTGTTTGCAGATATACCATTCTTAAATTACTTTAAAAGAAATCCTAAAGATCAAAGCCCAGGTGGTTATATTGCAAAATTAACCACGTTTGCTAAAAAACAATTAGAAGAATACTTTGATCCTAATGAATTTTTTGGTTTAAATATTATTAACGGCAGCAGATCATTCTCTACGAGCTCCCCTCTTGCTGGACAAGGGATATTAATTATTGACACTACCGAAGCTGGGCGTAACCCTCAGGGCGGGAAAGTCAGGATTTCTGGAGATACTAAAAAAACTATAAGTAAATTTAGAGGACTGCTTTATATTATTGGTGAGCTAGAAATTAGCGGCAATTTTGAAATGACTGGGGCCATAATTGTTAAATCACCTAACAATGGCTCTAGTATTCAAATAAATGCTGAAGGTTTTATTGAATATAATTTAAAAGAGATTCAGAAAACTATTTTTGATCTGCCTTTCGTGGTGCAGACTGGTACTAAAAAAGTTATAAAAATTCAGGAGCATAAATTTCAGTGAAGTCAGTTAGCGGAGATAAAATCATTATCGAAAACGCAAAAATTAGAGATTGCAAGCAGTGCCAAAATGGAGATGACAAGCAGCCCCGAAATGGAGTTAGGCTGCGATTTTCAAGAGAGAACAGTGGAGTGACTCTTGCAGAGTTATTAATCTCACTAATGGTTATTACTATAGTTATTTACGCGATTATAAATTTTTTCTCGCTGAATCTTTTTCAAAATACGAGGGAGTTAAAGAGATCGAAGCTTTATTATAAAGCTATGACTAAAATGGAGGAATTAATCTCTAAAGATTATTCTTCTAGCGATTTAGAAAGTTTTTATTCACCACTAAATAGTATTAAATTTATTGAAGACGGTAACTTTTTAGTTAAAGTTCAAATAGAATCTATAGACCCTTTAACGAATCTTCCTGCTGATCCCTACCCGATTAAATTAAGTGAAGATCCTATGCTGAAAAAAATTACCGTCAGTGTTGCTAATTTAGATGATTATGATGAAAAAAGGCTTCCAGCTCAAGTAAATTTGGTAAGATTTGTGTCTCCTTAAGGAAGTTTTATCGAATTTTAACTTCTGCAAGTAAACCATCCCTTAAACATAGTCAAAAAATAAGATATCCTGCTATTATACTGTATATACATTAACCAGAATTATTAGTAAAGGACTTATTGATAAATAACCTACTTAACAGCATGACTTCTGTTGCTTCTCTTGGCAAGCCTTTGATGCATGCTCCAAACGCCGATAGTTTTGAAGAATATCCAGCACTTCATGAATCAAGAGGAGCTGGCGAAACTTTATCACGCATAGCAAAAGATCTGCCTTTTATGGCTCCATTAAAACAAGGCTTAGCTCTTTTCATTCGTCAACTTCATTTTCCGATTTTGAAACCATTTGAAACTTTAGATTTTGTGACAAATCATATGTTTTCACAATTAGCACCAGGTTTTGCTGATAAAACATATGATTTGCTTTATAAAGTGATTCCGACTGGACTTATTTCTAAAGCCGCAGGAAAAATTGGCTTAGGTGGTGGCATTACTAATCAGGTATCAAAATTTCTAATAGCTTTTTTAGGTAAAGTTGGTATTAATACTGCCGATGACAACATAAAGGCTTTAATTAATGAGCTCGGTAAAAGTCTTAGTGATATTTACGATCCTAAATTTTTAAAGCAATTCGATAATTTCTTTACTGCTGCTTTACAAAAAGGAAACGTGGCTTACTTGGAACTAGCTGATGCTTTAATCACAAGAGCATTAGCTAATGTAGGTGGTACTGTAACCAAAGCTTTATCCCAAGGAATAAATGCCATAGGAGATGACGCTGCTCAAGCAGCAGTTACAGGAACTATCCAGGATACTCCTCAGAAAACTACTACTAATATTAAAAATGAAGCTAATGCTGCTCAAAAAGTAATAAATGCTCAGAAACAGACTTTAGATAAAGGTAAGCCAATAACAAGCCAATCAACTCAAAATCTTACTAGTCAAAAACCAGCAACAGACAAAAAAGTACAGGGTCCTAATAATAATCCAAAGCCTGGATTATTTTCAAATTTATTAACCAGTGGCAATAATATTCTTAAAAGCATTACTGGCATATTTTCCCCTAAGCCTGCTGCAGCATAATAATTTTTAAGATCGCTACAGAAATGACATAACTTGTTTTTTCAAATTGAGAGACCGCTGTACAACGTGCAGTGGTCTCATTAAGCCTTAGCAGCTTTCTTAACACTCAAATCAGTTACAGTAGCTAATTTTAAATTCTCTACCATATCTTCAGTAATAGTCACTTTCTGTAAGCCTTCTATCGATGGGGCTTCAAACATTATATCTTTCATTATCTCTTCGATAATACTTCTAAGAGCTCTAGCACCCATTTTACGCTTCTGAGCTTTCTTAGCGATCTTCTCTATGGCTTCATCTGTGAATTCCAGTTCTATGCCATCAAACTCTAATAACTTCTGATACTGCTTAACTAAAGAGTTCCTTGGCTTATTTAAAATCAGCTTTAAAGTCTCAGTATCAGGTGCATCTAAGCTCGCAATAACAGGTACCCGACCTACAAATTCTGGAATAATACCGAAATGCACTAAATCTTCAGGTTCTGTATATTTAAAAGCTTCTGAAAGCCTTTTATTACGCTGATCTTCATCTAAACTCTCTGCACCAAAACCGACAGAAATATTAGATTTCTGTCTTCTTTTTTCTACAATCTGCTCTAATCCTACAAAAGCACCACCGCAGATAAATAGAATATTATGAGTATCAACTTCTATCATCTCAGCGTGCGGATGTTTTCTGTTTCCTTGAGCTGGAATACTCGCTTTAGTACCTTCTATCAGCTTCAATAATGCCTGCTGAACCCCTTCCCCAGAGACATCTCTAGTAATAGAAGGATTTTCTGATTTACGAGAGATTTTATCTATCTCATCTATATAGATAATGCCCATCTCTGCTTTAGCTAGATCATTACCAGCATTTTGATAAAGCCTCTGTAACATGTTCTCAGCGTCATCACCTACATAACCAGATTCAGTAATAGTCGTCGCGTCAGCCATAGCAAAAGGAACTTTGAGAAAATTAGCTAAAGTTTCCACTATATAAGTTTTACCACTGCCAGTAGGGCCAAGAAGCAGTATATTAGATTTATTTATAGTAATAGAATCATTAGGAGCAGCTCCCTTATTATGATTTATACGTTTATAGTGATTATAAACTGCTACAGATAAGGTCTTCTTCGCTAACTCATTACCGATAACATACTCATCTAAATATTCTTTAATTTCTTTAGGCTTAGGCAGCTTATGAGGATCTAATCCTATTACAGAAGCATTGTCTAAAACCGACGCAGCAACAGTAACAGCATCAGATACTTCTATAATACCTTCATCCTTCAGAATCTCAAGACAAAGACTTATACATTCATCACAGATATAAATACCTGGGCCTGCTATAAGTTTTTTAACCTGATCCTGACTCTTTCCACAGAAGGAACACTTCAATAATCCATTAGTTTTAGACATTAAGAACTACTCAGAAATTAGTTTTCTGGATTAATATTAGCAGGTTTCTTAGCAACTACTCTATCTACTAAACCATACTCTTTAGCATCCTCAGCCGTCATAATATAATCTCTATCAGTGTCTTTTGTAACCTTCTCAATATCTTGATTACAATTAGCTGCAAGAATGTCATTTAATAGTTTCTTCATTCTTAAAATCTCATCGGCTTGAATTTTAATATCAGAAGCTTGTCCCTGAGCACCACCTAATGGCTGGTGAATTAAAACTCTGGAATGAGGTAAAGCCATTCTCTTACCTTTAGTACCAGAGCTTAAAAGAAAAGCACCCATACTTGCACACTGTCCCATGCAGAAAGTCGCTACATCTGGACCTATATGCTGCATAGTATCGTACATAGCTAATCCCGCTGTAACAGAACCACCTGGGCTATTTATATACATGTAAACATCTTTACTAGAGTCTTCTGAATCTAGTAGTAATAACTGTCCAACAAAAATACTCGCAACAATATCATTTACTTCAGAAGTTAAAAATACTATCCTTTCTCTAAGTAACCTAGAGAAAAGGTCAAAACTTCTTTCGCCTCTTGGTGTGTTTTCTATAACACTTGGCACATAATTAGAGATGCTGGAATAAGACATCCCTTGAAGATCTAAAGGGTTAATTAGACCATGTGTATTACAGATACTTCTAATATCTGCCTTAGTTTCACGTTTTATACTTTGATAATCCATAATAAAAAATCTACCACGGAATAGATGTTCTCAGATAAAGATTTAATCAAAAATATTAACTTATACTCGAAACTCAATCGAGTACCGTTCCATACACCAATGCATCTCGGTAGAACAGACTACCCGAATGATCTTTCAGAATTATCTGGGCTTGATAACCTTCAGTATCCAGCTTCTACTTTAAAAAATACTGAAGAATATCTTAGTGAAATCTTCTCTGCTAAAAAATCTTTCCTGTTAACGAATGGAGCTAGTATTGGCCTGCAGGCTGCCGTTTTAGCTTTAAAATTTTATTATTTACAAAGTAACCTAGAGTTAAAACCACTTTTAGTAGCACGTAATGTTCATAAGTCTGTGCTAAGTGGCATTATTCTTGCTGGCTTTGACGTGGAATGGCTAGAACTCAATTATAATCATAGTTTAGACCTTTACACTGGACTGAGACTCTCTGTAGCAGAATTAAAAGAGTTTTTAAATAATCGAGAAGATGCTTATGCAGGTCTAGTTTTAACCAACCCTAGTTATGATGGCTTTTATAGCGATTTAAGCTCACTAAAATCACTAAGCCTGCCTTTAATTATTGATGAAGCACATGGCACACATTATTATTTTAGTGATGACCTACCGAAAGGTGCTTTAAAAACAGCTGGAGATATTGTTATTCATTCACTACATAAAACTCTCGGAGCTTTAACTCAATCTGCAGTAGCTCATGTCAGCATATATTCTAAGATCCCAGTATCTTGTTATGAAGCGGCTCTGAGATTACTACAGAGCACTAGCCCAAGCTATCTAATCCTGAAAAGCATTTTAGAGTCTGTGCAGTATTACGCACAAGAAGCTAAAGAATTATACTTAAAAGTAAAAGCATTCCAGGACAAGATTTCAAGTAATCATCTTACAGCGAATAATCATGATTACTTTCGCATAGTAATTCAAAATTCTAACGCTGAAGAATTAGAAGTCTTTCTTGAAAAAAGAAATATTTTTATCGAAAAAAAATCAAGCAAATCTATAACTATTTTTCTCAGCCCTTATCATAATGAAAAAGATATAGATCTTCTAAATGAAGCTTTAGCGGAATTTCAAGTAGCTGCTCAGCAGCAGACAGGCTTAAGACTGAAGAGGACAAATGACACCCTCTTACCTAGGTCAGATTTTTTTTCATTTCCAGAACAAGTTTTAAATCCACAGTTAGCCTATTCTGGTCCTTTTCGAGAACTGCCTTATCAAGAATCTTTGGGTGAAATCTGCGCCGAATTATTCGCTCCATGCCCACCAGGCTTCCCACTTTTAGTTCCTGGACAGAAAATTAATTCCTCAATTATAGACAAACTAAGTATATGTGATGATTTATTAAGATACAAACGTGGAATAATCCGAGTTGTTGAATAAATCTAGGAATAAAATAAAAGCACAGGTTTATTTTGTATTTAATAAAAAATAAACTAAAATATCTAAAGTTGAGTGAGACCTAAAATAAAAATATCTGGAATAATGTCCGCTGAAGATGCAAGGGCCGCTTTAGAGTTAGGTGCTGATTACATTACATTTGAAAATGTAAAAAACTCGAAAAGATATTTAGATTTTTCACAGATTACTACGATTACGGCTGAAATTCCCCAAAATCATAAAAACAAGTTAGTTCTATCTACTGATTCTGGTTCCTACAAGACTTTAATGCAAGTTTTGAGAAAAGCTGGCATCAGTGCAGCACAGCTAAGATATCTTAATGTGAAAACCACAGATATAATTAAAATGCGTAAATCTGGTATTCGCATATTTCAATACGAATATCTAACCAGTTCTGCTGATATATTTAATATTAATTTGAGCCGAGATGCCTATGATTATGCAATTTTTGATATTAGACCTACTTTCGTTTCGAAGGTGGATAGGTTTACTCATAATTACAAAGTCGCAAGGATAGTTAGAGATATATTCAGTGAAATCAAGTCAAACATGCCTTTAGATTTTTATGGCGTTAGTGGTGAACTAAGCCTAGAAAGTATCTTTACTTTTATTCAAGTGTGCAAACCTAGTTTAATTGATCTTTCAATACAACTTGAATCTCAATATTCGGTCTATAAATCTCATGATAGGATGTCACAATTTTTTGGTAAATTGAATACGGTATTCCCAAATGTTACGAATTAAGATATGTGGTCTAACAAATTTAGCAGATGCTTACATGGCCTTAAAGTTAGGAGCTGACTTTTTAGGCTTTAATAATATTAAACGTTCCAAACGCTTTATAGATATTATAGACATCAAAGATATAGTACAAAGAATGCCTGAAAGTCTCAGAGACAAATGTGTACTTCTTGCTGAAGATGTTGATTTGCAAAGTATAATCAAAACAGCTAAATCTCTTAATATCAATTCTATTCAGCCTTATATAACAAATCCTACAATTACTGATGCTGATTACATTAAAGTACGTGAACGTGGCATGGGTGTTTTTAGAGTTATTCATATTGAGAATAAAAGATCTATCAGCAACCTAGCAATAGATCCTAATTCCGCTGACTATTTTATCTTAGATACTAAATCCCCAGATCCAAGTGAGCTTGGTGGTACTGGAGCTAGTTTTGATTGGTACCTCTACAATTGTGCAAAAGCAGTACTTCCTGAAAAGAAGATGGTTTTAGCTGGAGGAATTAACATTAAGAATTTAGACGAAGCTGTGGAGTATACAGAGACCCGCATGGTAGATTTATCATCGGGTGTAGAAGATGCTCCAGGTATTAAATCTCATGAAAAACTGCAAGCTCTGTTTACCCATGTTAGAGGGGTTTCACAAAGTAGTTGAAATAATGCGTCAATCTCTTGCTATATTCTCTGCCCGCCTTTGTATTGATTTACTAAAATTTTTTAGGTTAGGTAATGGTAGTAGTCTTCCTGGTAGGGTCGCATTAAAACTTTTCCCAAAATTATTATTAAAAGCTAATCAAGATATTCTTGCCAAGCACGATGCACTTAGAGTCATGGTCTCTGGCACTAATGGTAAAACGACCAGTGTAGGTCTAATCGATTCTATCTATGAACTAACTCAAAACAAGAAAAATCTTATTAGTAATAGACTAGGAGCGAATCTTTACTATGGCATTGCCACTGCTTTTTGTAATTTTCGTGGAAACTTTACTGATGCAGATTTTATTTTAGAAGTAGATGAAGCTGCTTTAAAGACAGTCGTTAGGCATATTAAGCCCAATTTCCTTGCCTTTACGAATATATTTAGAGATCAACTAGACCGCTTCGGAGAAATAGATGCTACTAAAAACCTGCTCGAAGAAGCCCTCAGGATAGCTGATTCAGAGACTAATTTTAATTTAATTTTAAATTATGACGATATTAAGCTAAGATCTATCTCGACTAAAACTAATGATAATATTTATTTTTTCAGACTCATTAATCATGAAGCCTTGAAACTTAATTCTGAGAAAGTCATTGACAAAGATAGCTCTTTTTTTGAAGAAAGCTGCCTAGATAAAGCTTCTTCGAAGATTAAAGATACTCTAATCAATGAAGATAAGTTTATAACAGGGAAACTAAAAATTCTAGAAACTAAATATAGCGTTTTTGATTTAATTTTTAGAGGTGAAAGTATCGAGGTTACTTTAAATTTACCTGGTATATATAATGTTTATAATGCTTTGCTTGCAGCATCAGTATTTCTTGCTGCTGGAACTAGCTTAGAGAAAGTAGCTCAAGGCTTAACTCTTTACAGAGGTGCATTTGGACGTTCACAGACAATAAACATAAACGGCGTAGAGTCTAATATTTATCTAATAAAAAATCCCAAAGGCTGCTCTGAAGTAATTCATCTCGTGAAAAATGATAAACATTCTTTGTACCTAATTATTATTAATGATAATTATGCTGACGGCAGAGATGTATCTTGGTTATGGGATGCTGATTTTGAAGCTTTAGTGCAGGAGAAGCAGAAGGTGAGCGAAAACGCAGAGGACGACGAAAACGCAGAAATTGGAGTTCTGCTAGACACCCAAAATGGCACTGTTGCGGAACGAACAAGTTCAAGGCTGAGGAGGACGAATGACCGCAGTGTACTGCGGGTACATGAGGATCATGAGGACGACGAAAACGCAGAAATTGGAGTTCTGCAACAGTGCCAAAATGGCATTACACATAAATCTATTAAATATATATGCTCTGGGAAAAGAGCTTACGATATGGCTTTAAGGCTTAAATATGCTGGAGCTAAAATCACTGAAATCCATGTAGAGGCAGATATCCAGTCGGCGATTGACTTTGCGAGTAACTGTATTAATGGAAAAGAATATAGTGGCTCACTTCCAGTAGAGGGAAAATCCCCAATAAAAAATTCCTTAAATATACTACCAACCTATACAGCACTCTTAGACTTAGAAAAAAAACTAAGTTTAACTACATCTCCTCTGGAGATATCTCCTCACCTTCATCATTAATTCCTGGCATAACCTTAGAAAAAACTGTGAGAAACATAATTAGAACGAAGCTTAGCATCGTAAAACCTAGAACTACACCTTTCCACATGCCTGCAAAAATCATATTTTCATGTTAGCACGGCACTGCGGTCATTCGTCCTCCTCAGCCTTGAACTTGCACGTTCGTGAGCAGTGCTATCAGGGGATTGCTCGCGAACTCCAATTCCTGCGCTAGCTATTTTCCAATACAAAACTGACTAAACATAGTATCTAAAATCTCTTCATTGAGATCATCTCCAGTAATTTCACCGAGTCTAGCTATCGCTGCTTTTAAATCTATAGTCCAGAAATCATGGGCTAGATTGTCCTGTGCAGCATTAATTGCTTTCTTTAATTCATTAATGCACTGCCTTAAAAGATCTGCCTGCCTAGTGTTAATACCAACTGAATTAATATCATGCACCTTTTTCAGCTCAGGGTTTGCTTTACTGAATATTAATTCTTTAAGTTTTTTGATATTAATGTTCCTACTAGTCGAAATTAAAATATCATGGGCGTGTAGCGGAACTCCAATTTCAGCGTTTTCGCCCGCCTCATGATCCTCATGCACACCTAGTGTACTGCGGTCATTCGTCCTTCTCAGCCTTGAACTTGTTCGTTCGGCTACACGCCCATCATAACACTGCTCGCGAACTCCAATTTCAGCGTTTTCGCCCGCCTCAACTAAATCTAATTTAGTGCCAATTCTAAGAAGTTTCTCGGGCTTTAAGTTTAATAAAATTTCTGCACTTTCGTCACTCTGAGCAGCAGAAGCCGTTTCCGAACTTAAATCCTCTAGCCACAGCACTAAATCTGCTTCCTGAATTACTTTTTTACTAAGCCCTATACCTATCTGCTCGACTTTATCTTCACTTTCACGAATACCAGCGGTATCCAGAAATACTACCGTTAATCCATTTAAATTTATAGATTCTTCAATAATATCTCTTGTCGTTCCAGCTACATCTGTGACTATCGCTCTATCGCTTTCTAGCATTGCATTTAATAAACTAGATTTTCCCGCATTCGGTGCTCCAGCTAAAGCTACCTTAAAACCCTCTCTTAGAATAAGACCAGATTTCTCACTTTTAAGTATTTCTTGAACCTCATCAATAATTTTATATAATTTTTGACTAAAAATTTCTCTTGAATATTCTGAAACCTCGTCAGGGAAATCTATACAGGCAATTAATTCAGCTAAAATCCCTAATAACTCCACCCTTAACTCTTGTATTCGCTTACCTAAATTTCCAGAATAAAGCTTAAGTGCATTAGCACTAGAAAGCTCACCACGAGAGTGAATTAGATCAAGTATGCCTTCTGCTTGACTTAGATCAAGTTTTTTATTTAAAATCGCTCTTTCAGTAAACTCCCCAGCTTGAGCGAGTCTTGCTCCATTCTCTAGGACTAAACTTAGAATTTTTTTACTTAGCCAAGTTCCGCCATGGCACTGTATTTCAATTACATCTTCACCAGTAAAGCTTTTTGGGGCTTTGAAGCACAGCACCAAAGCTTGATCCACCTTCTTGCACTGCTCGCGAACTCCAATTTCGGCGTTTTCGTTGTCCTCATGATCCTCATGCACACCTAGTGCACTGCGGTCATTCGTCCTCCTCAGCCTTGAACTTGTTCGTTCGTGAGCAGTGCCACTAGATTGCTCGCGAACTCCAATTTCGGCGTTTTCGTTGTCCTCATGATCCTCATGCACACCTAGTGCACTGCGGTCATTTATCCAAGCTAGTTTAAAAGTCCCTGGGATTAAATCTTTTTCTTTTAGATTGGAAATCTTTTGAATGATTTTATGGCTATTAGGACCACTAATACGAATCGCTGCCACAGCAGCAATTCCCGTCGGGGTGATTATCGAAGCTATATCGTCCATCTAAATTTCCCTAGATGTACTTATAGCATTTCTGCCTTTTTTCTTAGACAGGTAGAGAGCTTGATCTGCTTTAATTTTCAGTTGATTAAAATCATAGGCATCATTTGGAATACCAGCTATACCAATACTACAAGTAAGTGGCTGATTCCAAGCACTATGCCTCGCCTTACTAAGATTACGCCTAATTCTAGTAGCTGCTTGATAAGCGGATTCTAAATCTGTATTAGGTAACAAAACAATAAATTCATCACCACCATATCTACCTACTAAATCTGAAACCCGTCTCTGTACTTCATTAAGAAGCGTGTGTCTTAAAGTTTTGCTTAAAACTTCAGACATAATAATAATGGCTTCATCACCAGCTTCATGTCCAAAATTATCATTAATGGATTTCAAATAATCCAAATCCAGCATCATTAACGAAATAGATTTTTGATTAGCTTTAGCGATTTGAACTTCAGTTAAAGCTACGGTATTGAAATATCTTTTATTATACAAACCAGTGTCTGGATCGGTTTTACTCATCTTATCTATGGTATCGAAGAGCTCAGCATTCTTAATTGCCACTGCAGCTTCAGAACCTACTTGCAGAATAAAATTGATTTCCTCTATTGAAAACTCTCTTTCTCGATCACACTGGTGTACAGTTATAGTTCCTAATAATTTATCCTGAGAAATTAATGGAACAGATAGATAACTTTTCATTTGTAATGAATCCGTGATTTTAAGAAGGGTTTCACCTTCATCTCTAAACTCATTACGCAGAGTTTGAAAATTTAGCACTTCAGTATTTTTATCTAAATTATTTAAAGTTAAAAGAGAAGATATCCACCTTTTTTCGAAACCAAAAATTATATCAGCACAGGGCGCGACACTCTCTAGTGTATATTCCTCTTCAGTTTTAATAACTTTATGATTAGCTGCAAGCCTTCTGACAAAACACCGACTTACTCCTAATATTTCACCTAAACCTCTTGCAATGCTACCGAGTACCACAGAAATCTCTAAAGTATTTCTAATATCAATACTTAATTGATGCAATAAAGCCATTTGTTTTTTAGTTTGCTGTGAATCTTGATAGATAGAAGCTTGTGTAAGTGCTAGCGATAACTGCTGGGAAATAGATTCTATGAGTTCTACATCTTTATCTTGCCAGTCTTTGCTTGAATTAAAACTGCTGAGAAGAATAAAACCAATAATATTTTTATTACTGTGATCCATTAAAGCACAGGCTAAAAAGCTCCCTACAGAATAATCTCGATGGAAAGAGTAAATTGCTTTGTTAACTCCTTCTTTGTTGAAATTGGCATAACACCAAGAAATTTTCTCAAATTTACTGTGATAAATAGTATGTAAACTTGAATGAAGCATGGCTTCCATTGAAGAATTATATTTTCGCTGGGATGACCATATTGCTTGTTTACTCTCTTTCGTTATAGAAGTCTTTTCTAAGAGATAGATACCACAGGAATCAGCTCCCATAATTTGCCCGACTTCTAAAGCAGCTAAATCAATAATTTCTCTAACTATCAGTGAATCTCGAATTCTAGTAGTAATTTGGTTTAATAAAAATTCTCTTTGCACTATAGAAAGCACTTCAGAATTGAGTTTGTGTTGGTTAAGTATAACGGCTATCTGCTCTACGAATAATATGATTAGTTCATCTTGAGTATGAGTCCAAGAGGAATATTTATCGATTAAAAAATAACCAAACTTTTCATTACGTAATTTTGATTCAAAAACTTTTAAAAATTTACTTTTATCCTCTAAAGCATATTTTTCTAAATTAAAAATTTCCTCATCACTAAATTCATCGCCTTTATTAATCGCAAAATTCGCCTCTGTAGAGGTCATAATGAAATTAGCTTTTAGTACCTTCGGTGAATTTTCTAGTCTCTGTAAAAAACAAAATGACTTAAGCTGTAAATAATCTTTCAAACTAAGGTAAAGTTTTTCAATAGCAATATCCGGGCGTAAAGATTTTCTAATCTCTGAAGTTAGACGAAAAATAATATTATTTCTCTCCTGTTCTTCTATATTATTGATAATTAATTTAATAAGCTCAGCGAGTTCCTTGATATCAGTTTGAAAATTTTCGTCAAGTTTTTCCAGATAAAGAAATCCCCAGTCTTTAATCTCCTGAACTGTATACTGTTTTAATTCAACTGGAGATATATTAAATTCAGAATTAGAATAATTTTTATTATCTAATTTATTTTCTACGTATATCCACTTAGAATTAAGTAAATCACATATTTCATTTAGCAAAGCTTTAATTTTATGCTGATAATTACCAGTCTCCAGTAATGAATACTTACTAACTAGGTCAAGAGTATTAATTTTTTTCCTTTCTTTAACCATTACTTAATCAGATTGGATTACTTGGTATATATATGCCAAATTTTGGATCACAATACTCTTATGCCCGAAGTAAAGAGACTGTATTTAGAGGTATGGAGGAAGCCCAATATCGTTTAGGCTTGATCGTTAAAAATAACATAAAAAATGCTAATACCATTGGTTTTAAAGGTGTTTTCGCAAACTCAGTTTTACTAGATCCTTATAACGCTGATAAATTTAGAGACGAATCTCAAGGGGTTAATACTATTACTCCGAATAATCCTCTCAACTTAGCGATTGACGGTAATAATGCTTTCTTTTTAGTAGAGGGGCTAAATGGTCCAGAAAGAACTAGAGATGGAAGATTCATGCTCAACCAAGAAGGTGAAATAGTTAACCACGAAGGTAAAGAGCTAGTTATTTTAGATAGACCTACTAATTCAGAAACCAGAGATCTTATTAAATACTCTGAAGATATTAATATAAATAGATTTGGTGAAATTAGAGTTAAAGGACAGTATTTAGGCAGAGTAGCCTTGGATTATCACAACAAGATGCCTGGTCAGCAAGCTAAAATCCTGCAAAATCATTTAGAACTATCAAATGTAAGCCTTGAAGACAGCATTATGAAAGTAGTTGAGTTAAAGAGACATCATGAAACTTTACAAAACATGATGGCGATGAATATGACGGTCGAAAAATCATTAGTAGATACCTATGGAAGAAATGTGTAATTAATGTTTAACATACTAGCTAACGAAACATATAACACTGTCGGCCATAACATGGAAATGTTAGGTCAAAATGTTCGTAACATGAATATGAGCATGGCACCTGGCTATAAAGCTAAAAAGACTAGCTTCCATGAATCCATGCAAGGTCTAAGAAAAGTAGAGACCACTGATTTTAAGAGTGGAGTTGCTATAAAAACTGGTAGAGAATTAGATTTCGCCATAGATGGCGCTGGCTTTTTTGAAGTAATTTTACCAGATGGTACTGTAGCGTACACTCGCAATGGTGCTTTAAGCTTAAGTGCTGATGGAAGATTACAAACACCTTATGGCTATGAGATTTCCATGACAGCAGCTAAAACAGATTTATCTAATGCTAAAAAACAGAGCTTTAGTTTAGAGCCCAGCTCTCAACCGGTTTTTATCCCAGCTGGCGTAGACGTTAAGCTAAATGAGAATGGAGAGTTAACTGACCCTGAGGGGGAAGTAATCGGTAAAATCAACTTAGTTATTTTTACTAATTTAAATGCTCTTAAAGATATCGGTGAAGGACTTTATGTACCGACACGAGAGGCTGGAGATATGAAAGATATAGCTGTCGGAAATATGAGAGGAGAGACTAAGTTAAAACAAGGTTTCCTTGAAGCTTCTAATGCTGATTCCATCTATTCTTTATCTCAGATTCTACAGTTAAACACAGCAATTAAAGCTGAAATGAAGATATTTAAAACACTCGATCAAATGCACGGAGAATTAAATCAAACGATTTCGAGAAACTTATAACGATTCTATTTAAATTAAATCAAGGGAAAAAAGGACGAAAAAAAGATGAATAATTATTTTAGTACAAACTCTAGCTTAGCTGGCAGTATGCTAAACGGGGGCTTCGACAGTGCAATGTCTTCACAAATGGGGATGGGAATGCAAGGTGGAGCATTTTCTAATCTTCTAGGACAGATCACCGGTGGTATTCAGCGTAATGCAAGTATGGGAATTATGCCTGGGCAGGGTACTGGCAACATGACACCGCAACAAATCGCAGCTCAAATGAGTATGGGGGGCGGTATCACATCTTTATTACCATTACTAGGAAATAGCTTTTTACCTAAGCTAATGTTTCCAGTAGCAGGTTTAATGACAGTATTTCAAGTAGCTCAATCAGCTATGCAGATGAAAAATGATTTAGATCAGTCGCGCCCGCAGCTCGGTTTAGATCCAAGAGATCTTAATTATAATAAGGCTGTTGAAGCTGTACAGATAGCAAGTGCTGAAGGGCAGCATTTAGGACCTTTTGCTTAGAATTCAAAAGGGCATTTAAACTCAGGATCGAAATAAAGTCGTGTCCACTTGTTCCTGTAATTTTTTGTGATTGCTTTTTTCTAGTCTGATTACCCATTAAGCCGCCCCTAATTTAATTTTATTTAGAGTAAGGGGTTTGAAGTAATTAACGGAGACATAGAGGAAGCGATCTAAAATTGCTCTTAGATCAAACCTTCTATTGAAGCGATATTGAAATTCAGCAAA
>JBJTTW010000015.1:0-13026 GCA_046080385.1 bacterium | reverse complement strand
TAACGATTTGTCTCAAACCTTTTTTAGCATCAGCCGCTTCGGTCTTTTTTTTAGCCTCTATCAGTTCATTATATTGATCTACACCAGCCTGATCTAAAAAATATTTGAAATTTTCAATAGTAAAATTCTTCTCTATAAGTTCTTCACCATGTACATTTTTAAAATCTTGAATTAAATCTGGATGATTTTTCTCAAGACTTCTAAAATTTATTATATTAGTGAAAAATTTAGGTAAATTATCATTAATTAGCCTATGAGCTATTGCAGTACTGCCTTCAACAGCATACATATTTTTCCTGTTTTGCTCAAAGCCTTTAAAATAAGTAGTAAACTTAGAAAAATTTTCTGCTAATTCTTTGGGAGTTTTTCCAGCAATCTCTTTTTCAGGGAAATCCAGTTTCTCATTAATTACTTTAAATAACGCTTTTCCATAAAGTTTTTCATATTTATCTTTTAAATCTCCTTGTTGAAAAAGAGATGATATTTTCTTTCTAAGTTCTTTTTGAAATTCTTCCCAATTTTTCTTATGCTGCTCTTTTTCTTTTTTTTGAGACTTCTCCTGTTCTTCATGATTTACATCATTTTTAGAAATTTTAGGATACTTCTTCTTGAAAGACTGATATAAGCTAAAAGCACATTCTAGATTGAGCTCCTGTTGTTCTAGTTCTTTCAATACTTTATTATGCTGAAAATCTTTTTTATTTAAAATTAAATTCAGTTTGATCACTGCTAAAGCTTCACTGATAAACTCTTTATGCAAAGCATCTATATAAAATTTAATATCTTGATAGTCTAAAGCTCTTTGTTCATCCTCTTTTATAATCTCTTTAAGATAATTAGTAAAACTTTCGATACGAGAATCAGCTTCAGGCATAGCCACTAATTGATCTTGATCATTAAAGACCATTGGTTTAAGTTCAAAACGCAAGGTCTTAGATAAACTGTAGCGATTAGCCTCAGAGATTTCTTGAAATATTGAATTACCCTTTGAAGACATAATTTAATTTTATCACTGGTAACTTCTTAAACGAAAAACTAAATATTGGTAATCCCCCCATATCTCCTTCATTGAAACACCCACAGAAACAGCCTCCCCAGAACTAGAAAAAATAATCGAAGAAGGTCTAAAAGAATATAAAGCTAGAAAAACTAAAAAACTGAATCCCAAAAAAAGCTTTCATGAACAGCTTATGAGTTAGGTAAAAACCCCACCCTAATCCTGATGAGCTAACCAAAAACCAAAGGAGCCAAAGATAAGAGCAAATACACTTACAAATACACAAGCTTCGACTGTCATTTAGATTTTTTCCTATTATAAACTACCTTCATTATACCAACAAAAATTCCAATTACTGCCGTCACCTTCATTTATAGTATTTTATAAAGTTTTATCCTAATATTTTAAAAACCTAGTGATGCACCCTACCAAACAGCCAAATCACCGAAGGATAAGCTGCAAGCCATATCCAGAGAAATCTATTAAACCCAAAAATCACAGTATTAGCTAGATGAAAGCTAAAAGCGATTATAAGAAAGGTATATAGAAAAATATGATTAATAAAAGCACAGGGGAAAAGCAATTCCACAGCTATAATAAACCACGATAGAACTAAAAGCAGATTTGGTTTATGTTTTAGAGATCTCATCTCTTCACTCATCGGATAAGCTGAAAAATGAAAGATGTCTTTTAAAGCCTGTCCTGAACGCCAATCTAGATTAATAATTTTTACTAATCCTGCGATAAAATAAGACATTATAACTTGCAGAGCTAAATATATAAAAGCCATTTCTTGAAAAATATGATTAGAGCATAAATAAATAAAATTTAGACAGCATAGTATTAATAATGTCATCCTGTCACAGCCACCATTATAAGGGCCTTGAAAACGATAAAGAATTAAAAGGCTAATAAACAGTAAAACTAAAAGTACCCATTTAGTGGAAATCCCCACTAGCAGCAGAATACTAAAAAGTATCTGTGGAATAAAAAGTCTTCTTTCATCACTAGCCGAATTAAGATGCTCTAAGCTCTGCTGAATTAAAGAGATAGCAAGTAATATTTCAGTTAAATGAATAGCCTGCTCAAAGCTCATAGACTGTATCTCCAGATAAATGATCTAAACTAGACTGATAAAGCACATGTGCTTCTAAAGCAGATTCTTTTCTATAAATAAAGCTTATTCTAAATTCAAAAAATTTATTTTCTAGTTTATAGCCCTCTTTTAATAAATATCTTTTAATACGATTTTTTATTTCAGTATCTGCATGCTCAGTAGGTTCTAGAATTAAACTTTCAGCACAATTAGTCATATACATAGTCTCATTCCATTCAGCGTTATAAAAGAACCTGTAGAAATGACTTAAAATAGATAACTTCTCTGGACGTGGACGAAACTCAGTCCAGCTCAGATTTTCTTCAATATGCTCTAATAGCCTAAATTCTATACGTGGTGATGGAGCTATTTCTTTAAAAAACTGCCACGAAGGCTGTAATATAGGGAGCAGTAATTTTATGATTTTTATCACTAAAATTAGTATAACTGGGTGACATAATTCCGTACACAGTATAAACACCATAGAATCAATCAAGTTCAGATAGCCAGAAGAAAGTCACTCCCACTCAAACGCCGACCTCATAAAATCACACTCCACCTTTGATAAACCAAATTTAACCGCAACCTTACGCCATTGCTTAACTGCTGCTGCCACCTCTTTACTAATCTGAATCGCACGATTTTTATTAATCCTGAACTCCTTTATAACGCTCATAGCAAGCTCAAGAGATGCTGATTTATCTTCATAATTTATAGCTGTGCTTAGTATTCTTGGCTTAACTTCTATAGGAGTTGGATTCAGATCATAGACTGGAGAGAGCCTCCAGCCTTTATAACGCTCATAAATAAAACCGTGATTTCTTAAATGATCATCTGTATTCGCTATCATAATGCTAAATACTATACGCCGCCAAAGCTCTGTCAAGTCATGATTTGGAGCAGCACCGTTCTGAATTATTGCGTAAGCTATCTCTAAATAGCTATGCTCTTCATTATCCTTAGCTCCTAACATGCTCATCGCTGAGAGAAAAGGAATACGTTCATCATTATCACGATCAAAACGTTTAATAATTAAAACTGGCTTCCTGAGTATCTTTTCTATTCGCCAGTCTGGGACATTAATCCCAGCAGATTTAGCTAGATCAAGCGCTACCGCTTCCCATAAAACAATATTATATTCATCATCCTTTCTTGGAAATTTGGCGATAGCCAGAGTACCGTCTTTATCCTGAACTGAAGCTTTTGGTCTTGCACCGCCTAATGATGATCCTGGAGCTAATAACAGCTTAATATCTTCAGCAGATTCTTCATTATCGAGAAAGCGTTCTGTGGCTGAAAGTAGCTTTGGTAACTTGATGAGTGATGGAATTAGGTTCTGATCCTTCGCTGCAAGGAAAACAGCTTTATCAAGCTCTAAAGAAAATCTTAATGCACCTTGGCGTGCTTCATCATTTACCCCTAATAGATAATCTGCTTCAAGCAGCGTTATCGGAGTCCGTTTCTCTGCCTTAGCTTTTTTACTTTCTGCTCGTCGCATCAAAACACGCCCCCAACGATCTGGAGCAGAATCACCAATTGCTCCAAAGACACTTGCTGCGGCATGAAAAGCACCTTCAGTTAATTCAAGAGCTGGCTCTAATGCAAATTTTTCTGAATGTTTTAACCAAGCTGAATCGTACTCAAAAGATACTGTTTCTTTTCCTTTATGTAAGTTAAACCATAGCTTACCCACTGGTATATTCTCCTTGCCAAGGGAAATCCAAACTATGATTTCTCTACTACTCATGATTATCTATTTTTTCTTCTTCGGTAATCGTACTCTTTTAGGTAATTTCTCTTCTTCAAGCTGTCTTCCAGTAAGGTCATGAGCAGCATCCGCAAGATCATTTAGCCTATCTGCAAGACCCAATACAAAAAGTACAGAGCCATAAGCCCCCATAGAAGCCGTCGGATCACCTTTTTCAATTTTACTAATAGTCGCTCGTGAAAGCCCTGCTCGCTCTGCCATAATTTCAACAGTGACTCTATGCCTGCGACGTGCATCATTTATGTCATTTCCCAGCTTACGCAAAACTTTAATTACTGGTATAGGTAAATTAACTGGTTTTTTCATAAAGCTCCTTATAACAGTCATTATACCCTTTTAAAAGCTGTTATAACAAGCTTTAAACTACATTAAAAACCACTAATCATCCCCACCCTCTTCTCAATCACTCTACATATATCATCTATAACTTTAGAAAAATTACCCTCATCTTTAAATTTCTGCCTTAAAGCTAATGCTTTATTCATACAGTTTTTAGAAATCTTATTTATTTCTTTAATAAGTAAACGCTGTGCCGAAGCAGTATCTGAAATTAAACTTAACCAGTGTTCTATTTTAATTTTCTCTGGATTAAATTCATCGCCTATGCTCATAGCTAGTTTATGAGATAAATCAGGATAAACAGTAGTACTTAATAAATCATAAGCTGGTGCCAATTCAGGAATTAAGTTTTTATACAGCAAAGAGTAATTTTTAGCATGTGCATCAGCATTGCCGATTAAGAAATTAAAAATAAGTAACCTGAGAAAAGCTATTCTGTCAGCAGCTGGTTTAGATGAATATTTATCTAGCAACCCGAAACATAATGTCGCAGAAGGACCACCTTCAGACTCATATTTATGCTCTGGTATTATACTTAAAGCCTGACAAAAATCTTCTTGGTGTAAACGGCATATCGGTTCTGGACTAACTTTATCTAAAAAGCCTTCTAAGAGAGCTTCTTTCGATTTAAATACCTGCCCTATTTTTCTATCATAACGTTCAATTAAATAATACGATTTTCCTTTTAAATAGCGAATTTCAGTTTTTGGAACTTCTATACCTAAACTAGCAGCAAGCTGCATGCAGAATACTTCATTAAAAACACTATCTGGATAATCCTCCATGCTGGGTTTTAAAATATGAGTAGTAGGTATATCTCCCGTAAATAAAGCGAGCTGAGAATTTATTACACCAAGTGCAATTTTATCCTGTGCTCCAGCTAAAGACATTCTTAAACCTTTTTCTCCAGCCATTAATGGACGATATTTTAAAAGATCTAAAATATTTTCTAATTTTTTATCATCTAAAAGTAAAATATTTTTTTCCTGAATTTGATCAGTCTCTTTTCTTTTTCTTGGATATAAAGCTAATGCTCCAGCACATTCTCCACCAACCGCTTCAAGCAGAGCAAAAGAATTTTTCCCTGAAATTCCTAAATATTTAGCTAGCCTTCTTCTAACTATACTGTCTGGCAATAATGCCGAGAAAAATGCCTTAGTCTCTTTATCTAAGTATTCATTTTCTCTATATGGCATAGATACTGATATTGGACTTGCATTGTCAGTATATTTAAAAGATAAAAAACCTGTATCGCTCTCAGTGAGCATGCCTGTTAACTGCCTATTTAAATATACATAGAGTATTTTAGCCATCAGTTAATATCTCGCTTATCTTCTACATACAGAGAACATCCTAGTGAATGTAAAACTAGAAAAATTTTATTAATTTGGCAGGTCTCTTTTCCCTTTTCAAGTTCTCTTAAAAATCTTAAACCCACACCTGAAGCTAAAGCTAAATCCTCCTGCGTAAGCCTTTGTCGCTTTCTGGTAGCTAAAATAAAGTCTCCTAAATTTTTTGAGTCATTAAGTTTAGCCATAACACATCTTCTCCATAAACCCGAAAGGGATGATTCATTATTAATACTACCGTAAATCACGTTATTATTGATAGTTATACCACAGCATACCGCTAACATAATCCCCGAAGGGATGATTCGCCAAATACCTTAAGCTAAATTACTCAAAAATCTTCTCGCTAGAATTATACTAATACCATTCTGGAAAATTCTTTTGAGTCCAAGCAGTCCGAAACTAGGACTGCGCAAGGGACATATAAAAGTCTTTTTCAGATTAAAATGGTATTTTGGTATAAGATTAGGGTCTAGACTCTGCTCACTGAGCTTTACTTCTACTGCCATCCATGGTTTCGCTTCTTTAAGAATAATAAAATCCACTTCATGACCTCTAGTATCCTTAAAATATCTTAACTCTGTTCTCATGCCATAAATATCTTCAATAAAATGACAAAAACGTAGAAGATGCATGGCAATTAGATTTTCAAATCTAGCAGCTTCATTATCAACTAAAGCCCAGTCCCAGAAATATAATTTCTGTTCTTTTTTTACTGCCCTAATATTCTTTAATATCTGCTTTCCACCTAAAGGACTCACTCTAAAACAAGCATATATATTCTCAAAAATCTCTAGCCAATGCTTTACAGCATCAAAGCTAACTTCTAAATCCTCTCTAAGACTGTTTATAGATAAAGGGGAACCCACTGTTAACGGTAAATGATGATACAGAAGTTCCATTTTGTCGAGCTGAATAATATTCTCTAAATCACGCACATCCTCTCTAACTAAGCGATCTGTGTATGAGTTACGCCATCTTTTGGCTTGACGTTCTGAACCTGATAAAAAGGGGCGTAGTTAAGTCACTTTTAATATATTTAAAAATTCTTCTCTGTAACATTTTACGCTATACCCTAAAAAACACCAGTAGCTAGCAATTCCAATAAAACGTAAATCGTACCCCAATTTAATTCAAATTTACGTTTTTATTATCAAAAAACGTAAATTTATGGCATTATATTAATATGAGTATCACCTCAACTCAAAAATCCTACATACAAAAACTTAAAGAAATTTACGAAAATCTCAAGATTGGTAAAGAGGGTCTTTTAGGAATTATAGATGAAGTGGAAGTCGCAGAAGCCGTTTATAATTCTAATGCGATAGAGCATTCGACCTTATCTCTGCGAGAAACTGAAAAAATACTACTTGAAATGGAAGTAAGCAGAGACCTTTCCCTGAGAGAGGTTTATGAGGTTAAAAATTTAGCCCGAGTAGTTAATTATATTAAAGAAAAATCTAAAACAGAAGAATTAACAGAAGATCTTATACTGCTTTTACACCAAATGCTTATTGGTGGCATTAATGATGAATTTGCTGGACGCTTTCGCACTACTGGAGAGTATGTTAGAGTCGGCTCATACATAGCCGCCGCTCCAGAAAAAATACCTTCTCTTATTAAAAATATTTTTATTAATTATGCTGCTAACATTGATGATTATTTTATTTCTAGAATAGCAAAATTCCATTTAAACTTTGAGAGCATTCACCCTTTCTGTGACGGGAATGGCAGAATCGGACGAGTTTTAATTAACTATCAGCTTTTACGCTTAGGTTTCCCAGCCATTATCATTAGAGATAAAGAGCAGGCTCTTTACCACAGTGCTTTCACTGAATTTCAATCAAAAAATTCTTCTAAAATTATGGAGAAAATCATTGCTCTTGCCTTGATGGAAGCTTTACATAAACGCAACACCTATATACAGGGTAGTGAAATAGTAAAACTCTCTAATTATGCACGTTCCATAGATAAGCCTGTTAGTTCAATAATAAATATGGCAAGAAGACAGACCATACCTGCTTTTCGAGAAAAAGGTATCTGGAAGATAGCTAACCCTATTTCTGACACTTAGAACAAAAAAAACTACTCCTTCCACCTTGAATGATTCTCCGAATAGGAGTTTTACAAGTAAAGCAGGGCAAACCCTCTCTAGCATAGACTTTAAACTGATACTGAAAATATCCACTTTCACCATTAGCTTTACTAAAATCTTTTAAAGTCGAACCACCAGCTCGGATAGCATCTTCTAAAGTAATAATAATCTGCTCATGTAATTTCTTTATATCCTTATCAGTAAGAGAATTTGCCATTCTCTCAGGGTAAATACCAGATCTAAACAGGGCTTCACTCGCGTAAATATTACCTATCCCGACTATTAAACTTGCGTCCATAAGAGTATTTTTAATATTTTTATTTCTATTCTTAAATAAAATCTTTAATTTAGCCACAGTAAATTCACTAGAAAGCGGCTCTAAGCCGAGCTTTCTAAAAAGCTTATGCTGAGATAGATTCTCTAAATCAGTCAAGGTAATTACCCCAAAGCGCCTAGCATCATTAAACACCAGCACTAGACTGTGGTCATTCGTCTTCCTCTGTCTTGAACTTGCACGCTTGTAAGCAGTGCCTGAAAGTAAACCATTCAGCTTTAAAATCACATGATCATGCTTTTTTCGCTCATACACTTCATCTTGAATAGTCAGTCTACCACTCATTCCGAGGTGAATAATTAAAACCTGAGACCGCTGCCTAGAGACATTCTCGTCTTCATTGAATTTAAAATTCACATTAGCAGTTAAATGTATAAGTATATATTTAGCCTTACGTTCGATTTTAGTAATAGTGTGATTTAAAATCTTTGTATTTAAGTCAGCTGGAATAAAATCCCTTAACTTCTCTGCATAAACTTCTACTGAAGACACATTCAACCCAAGAATATTTTCACTAAGACCACGGCAGACTGTTTCGACTTCTGGAAGTTCAGGCATACTTACCACCCATCATTAGCTTTAAGATATTCCTCATCATCTAAATCACTCTGTAAAATAGTTTCAATAAATCTATCTAAATTCATATTAAGATATTTTCATAGAAAGCTCCATATGGTAATTCTGGATCTTTTATCTGTACTTCTAATATCCAAACTCCAGGCTGCATTTTCTCGGTATAAGTTGCCACTCCCTGATTCCAAATAGCTGAATGTGAAAAATTACCAATTAAATGACCTGTAGATTCAAGAAGAGATATATAACCCATTTCACGAGCTTTAGATGAAATAAATTCCTGCATTTCGATACCAGTAGGCGCGTGTGATTTAAAAAATTCCAAACCATAAGCAAAAAGCTTTTCACTAGCAGACTTGAGAGAGTAGAGCTTTTCATTATTACCGAATACCAGTGTCACTCCAAGATCCCCCTCTACTTCACCAATCAGAGGTCCAATATCAACAAAAGCTATATCATCATCTTTTAAAAGAATGTCCTCCGCAGCCCTGTCATTATAGGTCAAGCAAGTATTAGTCCCAAAACGGATATAGGGATTATGCCAAGAACGAGTTATTCCATACTCCCGATAAATATCTTTAGCGAATGCATAGACTTCTGACTCCCTCAATCCTGGCTTAATTACAGAAATAATTTCATCTAAAATTTTTTGTGTCTGATCTCTAGCAAAAAGAATATTCTCTATATCTTGATTCAGAAAATAATCACTCACAGATAGAGATAGTCTTCTAGATTCCATAAATATTTATAAAATTCTAGCAAATAATGATGCTGGGGTAGAACCTCAATCACTCACACTAATAAAGTTTATAAGTTAAACTTATGAATAAGCGTGCACTTTTAAAATGAAATTACTATTTATAATACTTCTACCTTTATTAACCATAGCCTTACTACCTCTTAAAAAATTTAGTCGCTTGGCTTTCTACATAAGTATTTGCTTACTTGGTATTACGAACATAGTTCTATTAAGTACTTTAAAAATGCATTTCAGCCAGATCATTATTAATCAATACTTAGTTTTATTAATAGATAAATATGCTTGGTTCTTTGCGATGGTCGTGAATATTTGCTGGATTTTAACCACTATCTACAGCTATTCATTTGTTAGATACGACTTTCAAAAAAAAGCTAAAAGGTTTCATTTTTTTCTTGCTTTTATACTAAGTACCGTTCTAGGAGCAGCTTTCTCGGGGAATTTGATTACCCTTTTTATTTTTTATATACTTGGCATTCCACTTATTTATCCATTGGTGATTCTGAGAGATAATCCTGAAGCGCATAAAGCTGGAAAAATATATCTACTCTATAACCTTCTCCCCACCTTACTAATACTACTACCAGCAGTACTTATCACCTCTCATTTAACCCATTACGCTAATTTTGGTGATAATGCGATTACTAACCTTTCAAGCAAACCTGTCATAGCAAGCATTTTATTAGCGATGTTTATTATCGGCATGTCCAAGAACTGCGTATTTCCATTTAACCGTTGGCTACCAAATACCATGCAGACACCTACTCCCATAGCCGCTCTAATCCACTCAGTAGCAGCAGTTAAAGTAGGTTCCATTTCTTTAATTAAAATCGCGGTCTATATCTATCACTTAGATTTCTTACACCAGCTCAATGCTAATTTCTTTATGACCGGCTGGCTGACTTATTTATGTGGCTTCACTGCCCTGTATTCAGCTTATAAAGCACTAAAGACTTCCGATCTAAAAGTTAGATTCTCAGAATCCACAGTAAGCCAGCTTTCCTACATCATTACAGCGATACTAACTGGTACGCCGACTTCTATACTCGGTGCTAAGCTACATATCATCACTCACTCTATAGCTAAATGCTGTTTATTTTTTATAGCAGGCTTTTATAACTGCGTCTACGGAACAGTAAATACCAGTCAAGTAGCCAGAATTTCACCCTATAAAAAATGGATTACAGTTTCAGTATTGATTTCAGGCTTATCAATAGCAGGATTCCCCTTCCTAGCTGGCTATTTAAGTAAAGATCTGATGTTAATAGAAGAACTACATTCTGGAAATTATGCCGCAGCAATATTCTTAGTCAGTGGCAGCGTTCTAAATCTATTCTACATACTGCCTTTAGCGAAAGCCTCTTTTTTTAATCCTAAGCCAGAGGAAATAGAAAATCGAGCTATACCTCTTAGCATGAAAATAGCTATTATCCTAGCGACTCTTATTATCATCGCTATTTCTATTTATACTTATACTGTAGTTCGGGTTATAGAGAGCTTTTAAGTCGATGATTATGCCACTAGTTTTATTGCCCAGCCCTCCCCATTTGATATAGAGCCACAGGTATTAATATTGGTGCAAGTAAAATCAAAAATGGCATTGCAGACACTTTAAGAATTTTTGAAGTTTTGGTGTTTTTAAATAAGGGCTTGACTTTAAAGTTACCATTTTTGATAGATATTTTAGTATCAGGCTTGTCTTGAACTGGTTTAACAGCTCTAAGATTACCCATCCTGTCAGCTTGCAAACTATAAGTTAAGCCTAAAAAATTACCTCGAGGATCAGTCAAGATATCTGTCTGAAATAATTCTTGGAGATCATTTTCCGTGATTTGCCCTTGCAAAGATAGTTGGTGTAATTGATTCAAGTTATAGTACTGGTGATCTGTATTAATGTCATCATTATCAAAAACACAGTTGTAATAATGATGTGAACAATCGTAATCTCCTTGATTCCTATCTAAAAAAGCATTTAGGGGATTATTTGCCTCTGAAAGCTCTGGATTTGTGTATATATAACTGAATAATACATGATTCCATAAATTAGCTAGCCTTGCATTGTCTCCAAAATAAGCTGTTCGATCAAACCTTCTTTTGATGAAATTGGCTTTGGTTAATCCTTTTAAATAATCTTGGGTTACTATGTCGGTGATTTGAAGCTTAGTATAATTTTTAAAGTTAGTTTTCTGATTGACGGCTTGGTAGGCAAGCTTATTAACTGCTTTAAATTCACCGAGAATGAAAGGCAGTTTATTTTTATTTAAATTACAAGCAAATTCATAAGGAATTTCAGGATATTGTTTCTGTAAATCTTTACGCTGACAGTATTCTGGAGTGTAAATATAAGTGATTTGAAATTTTGCATCTTTAGTAAGGTCTTCATTGATTGGCTGCTTTAAACTAAAATTATAAATTGCGGAGTTATTATTACTTGGGTCATAGCGAACTATCTCAATATCCTCTAGCTTTATTGCCTCGCAGGGTATGACAGTGAAAGCTTGTAAAAATAAAACTGCAATTAATAACCTTATAATCATATACGCTTTTTTGTAGCTTGATTATAGCTTATGCCATTTAAAAAATTCTTTAGGACACTGCTTGCGAACTCCAGTTTTTGCGTCTTTATGAAATAAATTAAATAAGCCAATCTGTACATAAATAGATACAAATATACCATTAAAGTGTACAATTTACAGTATAGAATAAAATTTTTCCTTACTGGCTCATCAAGCTTTTATCTAAAAAACCTATTTCCTGAATCACTTGCAGGAAGAAAGTTTGAATTTAATTTATACCCACTAGATTTTGGCGAATTTCTCTATTTTAAAGGCTTAGTGAAAGATATTCCAGACTTAAAAATAGATTTTAAAAATATCACAGAAATACGATATGAAAAATTTGACCAAGAATATACTGAATTTATACGCTACGGCTCTTTCCCACAGGTGGTTTTAGCCGAAAGTACAGAAGAAAAAAAATTACTATTAGCTGATATTTTTAAATCTTTTTTCCAAATGGATATTTTAAAACTCTCTCAGTATCAAGATGTAAAAGAAATTAGAGAGCTTATAATTCTTTTAACTAGAAGAATCGGCTCAAAGCTAGGCATCTCTAAACTCGCTTCAGAATTAGGAGTTCAGCGTGCAAAGGTCTATTCATATTTAGAATTTTTACAGGCTACCTTTATGATTAACTTAGTCAGCCAGTATTCTAAAAGCGTAGATAAATCCATAGCCGCAGGCAAAAAAATATATTTTGTAGATACTGGCTTAGCTAGCTATATTAACCAAATCGGTGAAGGGGAACTCTTTGAGAATGCTGTCTTTAATTCACTTTCACGCCATGGGAGTTTAAATTACTACACTGATAAAACTCAGGAAATCGATTTCATACTAAATAAAGAATATGCTTTTGAAGTAAAGCTTACAGGTGCTAAAACTTACTATGATAAATTACTCAAAACTACTACTAAACTTGGTTTAGAAAAGAGCTTTTTAATTTCGAAATCTTTTGTAAAAGATAAATCGGTGCCAGTGATTTACCCGCAGGGTTTGTAAGTTACGGGTTTGTAAGTTACGGGTTTATAGAGTTTAAGATTAACTTATCCATTTCACTAGATGAGAGCGCTGCACAACGTGCAGTTTCAAGGCTGAGGAGGACGAATGACCGCAGTGTACGGGTAATTTCTGGCGATGCCGAGGATGCGAGCCATGTAAGT
>JBJTTW010000014.1:0-879 GCA_046080385.1 bacterium | reverse complement strand
CAGCAGAGTCAAAGTTACGTCGCATAGCCTCTACCACTTCAGAATTCTGCTGGAGGAATGATGATCTTCTTAATGTGTCGTCCAATGACCGTTCTATCACGCTCAAAAACTGTAGCAAACTGCTTCTCTGTCATAATGCCTCTTGCTGATATGTTTGTAATGACATTGATTTATTCTGATATTGTTTGCTCTTTAATTTAAGATTATAGTGAAATAAAGATTTTAAATACAGTTTAACAGACTTCTTTGCTTGGGTAGTGGGCTTTGCGAAGCGACAGCAAAACTCTTTATAAGTCAGCAACTTTACGCAAAAGCTCTGAGAACCTTGATTGGGTAAAACAAGAGAAAGAAATTGAACCTTATTTGATGTTAGCTTAAATAATTAAGCCTATTTCACATTCTTCTCATCTGAGTTAAAACTCACATTCCGCACCCTCCAAATAAAAACCCCAAAAAGCTTTCAGTGAGTGGTTTTAAGGGTAGTTGGTGCGATTTCAAAATATTAAATTTCTGTTAAACAGTGGGTTTTAATACAGTAGTACATACGTCCAAATCCGTAAATACATGCTCTGATTAAGTAATGGAGCTAAAAGAGACAAAGGCATTAGAGCATAACGGATTAGTAAAATCAGTATGTGACGAATTAGGGATGCATTAGGGCGAACATTAGATGCAATAGATGCAGCAGGCAGCGATGTGATTTTTTCAAGAATTGCTTTTGCGGCGTGTAAGAAGGCTGGAGTTAATAGTAAATTTCAACATCACGATACAAGCGTTATGCAGCTTGCTGGAAAGTATGATGATGGAGTGGAACTTGTTCGCTTTGGGCGTCCTAAAAATGGAAAGAAAGGAGTAAAGCAATTTTTAATTTCTTTAATG
>JBJTTW010000013.1:0-44702 GCA_046080385.1 bacterium | reverse complement strand
AGTGGTGGAATCTCTGATCTTGATGATATTAATTTATTAATTAATCACCTTAATCAAAATCAGCCCCTAAGAGGCGTAATAGTTGGTAAAGCCCTTTATGCAAAAAAAATCCAGCCAAGTGCATTGTTTAACTTGAATGTTGGTGCTTAATTGAAACTATTTAATTTAAAACAGAATCAGGAATTCTCCTTAGAAGATCATGAGGACGGTGAAAGCGCAGAAAATGGAGTTATGCAGCGGTCTCTTTCAGCTTCATCGGTAGCACTAGGAATATTTGATGGAGTACATCTTGGCCACCAAAGCATCATTAAAGCGGCTCAACAAGAGGCTCTAGAAAAAGGTTTAAAATCAGTCATCTTGACTTTTGAAAATCACCCTCGTTCACTCACCATAAATAATACTCCAAGCCTAATTACTGACTTTCAGACCCGTTTGAAACTTTTTAAAGAACTGGGTATAGACTATGTTTTAGCAATAAAATTCTCACTAGAGATTATGAACATGAGTCCAGATAAATATCTCAGGAATTACCTTTTGGGTGTTCTGAACGCTAAATGTGCTTCAGCAGGCTATGATCATCATTTTGGTAAAAATCGTAGTGGAAATGTAGAATTTCTAAAAAAGTTCTGTAAAGAAAACGATCTATCTCTGACTATTAAAGAAGCTTTGAAAATAGATGGTGATCTTGTGAGTAGCTCTAGGATTCGTGAACAGCTTAGTACAGGAAACATAGAGGAAGCTAATAAATTACTTGGCCGAAATTTTACGTTAAGAGGCACTGTTGTTCATGGAGATGGCAGAGGCAAGGAATTAGGCTTCCCTACTGCGAACTTAAAAATATCAGATGAATTAATTAAACCTAAGGTGGGAGTATATTTAGCTACAGCTAAATTAAGTCCCCCCTCAGCCTTAAACGTTGAACAATCCCCTGCTGAAGTAAATAGGCAGCAATGCTTAGTAAATATCGGTTATAGACCGACTTTTAGTGACAAAGCAGAATTAAGTATCGAAGCTCATTTACTAAATTCCTCTGAAGATCTTTATGGTGCTGAATTAGAATTAGAGTTTGTAGATAAAATCCGTGATGAAAAGAAATTTTCATCGAAAGAAGAATTAATTAAACAGATAAAAGAAGATATTAGCCACGTCATTCATCCCCCTCAGCCCTGAACTTGTTCGTTTGGCTAAACGCCCATCATAAAAACTTAAAGACTAAAAAATTTGGTACCCCCAAGGGAATTCGAATCCCTGTTGTTCGGATGAAAACCGAATGTCCTAGGCCTCTAGACGATGGGGGCACATGAACTTAAATAATTTTAGTGTAAGGGACTTATTATTTGCAATAAGAATTTCTATTTTTTAATCTTAAATCAAGAATTCAAGTGCTAACACGGTACTTTATGTTAGAATTTAACAGGAAATTCATGAAGGCTCTTAGGACTTTATATTTAGGAGTTACTGTGGAAAGGAGAAAAAATGGATCAGAAAGAATTAGGCTTACTCGGTAAAAAACTTGGTATGACTCAGATATTCGACGACAAGGGTCTTGTCGTAGCGGTTACAGCTATATTAATCGCAGAAAACGTTATTACGGAAGTAAAAACTAAAGAAAAGCACGGCTACTCATCAGTTCAGCTAGCTGCTTTTAAAACTAAAGAGAAAGCTTTAAATAAGCCTACTTTAGGTCAGTTTAAAACTAAAAATCTAGATGCTTTTAGAAAATTAACCGAAGTGAGAACTTCAGAAGATGCTTCTGATCTTAAAGTTGGTGATGAAGTTAATGCTGAAGAGTTTTTCAAAGATTTAGAAAAAGTAGACATCACTGGAACATCTGTTGGTAAAGGTTTCCAAGGTTTCGTTAAAGCTCATAATGGACGTATCGGTAGAAAGTCTCATGGTTCTAAATCTAAAAGACAGATAGGTTCATTAGGTGCAGGTACTACTCCGGGTAGAGTTCTCCCTGGTAAGAGAATGCCTACTATGCTTGGTAATGAAACAGTTACTACTCAAAAAGTTAAAGTAGTTTCTTATTCACCAGAAACTAAAGTTCTTCTAGTTAAAGGGCCTGTACCTGGTAAGCCTGGTGCTCAGCTCAAAATTAAAGCTTATGGTATTAAGGCTTGGAACTTTAAAAATAAAGCATTAGCAGCTAAATAATGATGAAAGGACTAATTTCTAAAATCCTTACGATAAATCTTTTTATCGTTTTTATTCTAGTGAATTCGTCCTGTAATTTAAATAATCAAGCAAATAGCTCATCTAAAATCAGGATGGGCTATTTGCTTAATATCACCCATGCAGTACCAATGGTACTTTTAGAAGAATCTAGCTTTAAAGATAGAATAGAACCTTATCACTTTAGTGCAGGGGGCTATCTTTTAAATAATCTGTTAACGAAGAATCTTGATTTGGCTTTTATTGGTCCCGGTCCTTATCTAACTGCTATAGATAAGGGTTTTAAACTTAAATTGCTTGGAGCTTACGCCTATGGCGCAAATGTATTCGTACTCGGCCAAGATGTTCTTAACCAAAGCAAAGATCAAATTAAAGACCTTAAAATAGCAGTTCCTCAATTTGGTAATACTCAAGATCTTCTAGCTAAACTTTATTTAAAGGATTTAGCTAAAGATTTTTATGCCATCTCTCCAGCTGAGCTAGAATTCGCTTTTCATAATAAATCCATAGATGCAACACTAGTAACTGAGCCTTGGGGTTCTATGTTATTAAACAAAGGTTATGTAGATGGTGCTAAGATTTTCCCAAATAAACTTAAACAAATTAATCAATATCCCACTACGCTTTTAGTAGTGCGTGAAGATTACTATGAAGCTAACAAAGAACTAGTAGATGAATTTACTCAAGACTCTATAAATGTTCTAAGAAAATTCTCTGTATCAAAAAATCATAAAAGCTTAGCTCCATTAATTCAAAAGCATTTTAAAGATAAAGTGAAGAAAGATATAGCACTAGAATCCATAGAAGCAAATTTAAAGACCATAGTATTTGACGAAAATAATAATTTAGATTTTTTCTTAAAACAGCTTGAACAGGCTGCATACAAGGCTCATTACCTAAAATAAAAAACGGAAATATAAATTTCCGTTTTTATCGTTTCATTAAATTATTTTGGGGAAAAATGACCCCTTAAAATTTCACATCCATAAAGAGCAAAATATCTTTTATGGATGCTTACGTAGAAGAAGATGCTGTGTATTTTGCGACTAGAGATAAAATAGCCTTCGCAAAATATTCACCTTTAATAAAAAATAGAATCGAAAGTGGCTGTGTGCAAGCTTCACTGCAAGTAATGCCGCCTAAACAGAATTTTACAGCTTCACTAAAGAGATATCATGCAGCCGAACATAAAGTCTATAACTGCTTTATGCAAAAAACTGCTAAATGTTCAGCAAATATCAGCAAAAAAGATCTACAGGATTTAATCCCAAACATGACTGAAGCTAAGTCAAGCAGCAGCTTTTCACTTTTCTGTGGCAGCACTCAGGCTTATTTATTAATAATCAGCATGAGCGTACTAATAGTCTTAAACCTTTTCCTGAACAGTATTTTAAGTATCTGCATAAGCCTAAGCTTAGGAATACTGAGTATATATTTCATTCAGAAAAATTTTTTTTTAGAAGAGCCGAGTGAAAAAGAGCTAAAGCTTGCACTCAGAGCTTTAAACGAATTATTAAAAGGAGAATAAATCATGCAAATCAGCATAATTAGCATTAGTATCATAAGCTACGTCGGCATCCATTACCTGAGCCATAAACTCATTCATAAATATTTTGATCGAATAAAAGTATTAGCAAGCCCCAGTGTTAATATCATTTCAGCTCACAAGTTTAAAGCCAAGACTCATCATTACTGCATTCTAACTTCAGTTGGTACTACTGTTTTCGCAATATTCTTAATTCAAATACTACCTATACTTTTTAAAATTATTAAAGATCTAGCTTCGGACTTTAATGTCTCAGTGGTTTTTTCCGACTCTTACTTAAACTCTGGTGTCCTAGATAGTTTTGAGCGTTTTTCTGCTCTTATAGCTCAGGTAGCTGAATTACTACAACAGATATCACCCTTAATAGCAATTTTCATCGGGGGCTATAACTTGCTGAGTAATTTATCTCGCGGCATGGCAGCAATAAAAATCAAATAAAAGAGATTCATACACAAGTTCAATGATAAAAAAACACTTCGCCTTAAAAAAAGATATAGAAATATTTAGTGGACTCAGCTTAAAAGAAATTTCACTAGGAGTTTTATTTCTAGGATTATATCTCTATTTAATACAGCTACTTCAAATACAGATAGATAGTCCACTTGCTATATGGATTCTCAGCAGCTTTACTTTTCTCTGGATCTGCTATCGCAGTACTAAACTGAATCTTAGTGAAAAGAGTTTCTTTCTAAAATATATAAGTTACCCGCTACTAGTTAAATCTCAAAACCAATCACAGCCTTACTTAGACGAAAACACTAAATCAAAACTGCACTTTCTGCCTCTGTCTCAAAAAGTAAAATCCTACAGTAAAAAATACAGAATTAAAAAACTAATTAACTACTCTACGGCAAGTGAAATTGAAATAAATCAATTAAACCATGCCTGGGAGAAGCTTTTAGAAAACGTACTGGAATATCGAAATTCAAAAACCAAAATCAAATTCAGTATTTTCATCAATGACGAAAATACCGAAGAAATTAATCCAGCTAAAGAAAGGGTTCCCCAATACGAAGAGAAGATATTTCATCCATGTAGATTTTTAGAAATTGAGGTACATAGTAATTCAGAAAAGAATTTACAGCAAATAAATTATCACCTAGAACTTTTTAGCGTAGCAAACAAAATAAGTCTTGAAATCATTTCAGAGACCACTTCACAAGGTACAATTTCAAGGCTAAGGAAGACGAATGAACACAGTGATTTCAAAGAAAGAATTAATTATATTAAGACAAATGAATACGTCAAATACCTTTCTCTAAAAGACCTTGAGCTTGAGAATGCTAGCTTCGAATCATTAAATAATTTCCTGAAGAGCTTAAGCTGCACTAGTGAATTATGCATCGTTTTACAAGAACGAAATCTGAATAGAGATAAATCAATAATTAGCCATAAAGTAAATTTTCTTCAAAGCTTTACTAGAGCAGCACTAAGTAATAAAAGTCACTTAGATTCTCTAAAGTCTCTCTACCACGAAATCTATGACAATAGCTTTATCGCAGATCTGCAAATTATCCTTAAATTATATAGCCCTAATAAAGAAATGCTAGAAAAAAATCTCCTCAAAATATCTACCAGTCAATCACTACTTAATTTTAATGAAGCTAAATATTTACAAAGAGAACTCCACACAGAGGAACTAAAAAATCTCCCATTCTTGGTAACAGCTAAAGATCTAAATTATTTTAATCCATTTATAGAAGATAGAACCTGCATGGATAATGGAGCATTAATTGGTTATAAGCTAGATGATAAATCCCTAGTATATTTCACACCTGAAAATACTCAATTCTGCAATAATAAATCTATTAACTTTATAGGTGACTCTGGCTCAGGAAAGTCACTAGCTGTAAAGCTTCTAATTAAAAGGAGTCTTGCAGAAATTGGATTTCGCGAGCAGTGCTCTAATACTAAATTTATTATTTTAGATAGTACACTACTAGGCTGGGAATTTTTTACTGCTTATATGGGAGGAGAAATTTATAATTCCCCAGAATCATTTAAAAACTTAGTATTATTTAAAAAAAATATTAGCTTAGTTAATTTTCATAGTATCGAAAAAAACAAAACTCTGACTAACTTATGCTTAGAAAATATTTTTATACAAATAGAGAATGCTGTAAGAGAGCTAGATAGCACCATTTATTTAGTAATAGATGAAGCTTGGAAATTAATTTATGAAGAGGAAAATCCTCTTAGTAAAAAGCTCATTAGCAAACTGGCTCGAACTGGCAGAGCTATGAATTTAGGCTTATGGACTATATCTCAGAAGCCTTCAGATTTAACTCGCGATATACACTCATCTGCCGCAAGCAGTTTCATCTTTCAATGTAAAGAAAATACTGATAAAGCTGAGTTAAGCAGCCACTTAAATCTTAATGAGCGAGAACTAAAGCTACTAGAGTCTCAAGAGATTAAAGACAGAGGTACAGCACTACTTAAAACCTCTAAATTCTCTGGTTTAATTAAATTTAAAGCAAATGAAGATGAACTAATATTAACGAACTCCAGTGCAGAAGTAGTTAGAGAAAGGCAGTTAATCTTTAATAAAATTAAAGCGGCTAATCTAAAAGATTCTAAGCATGCCAGCTTTCTCAATAATATGACCATCGCAAGACTGACACTAGAAAAAATGCAGGAGAAAAATATATGATCTTAAGATATAATTCTTTCAAATATTTACTTAAAATACTTTACCTGCCTTCAATAGTAAAAATACTACTAAGTATAATTTTCTTTCTCTCTATCTCACTAGCATTAACACTATATGAAATCCATAACTGTAACAAGCTTTTAAACAGTAAAAATAGAGTTTTTATTGATAGCAGTATTTTAAATCATAATCATAATTCTAAAAAGACTAAAGCCCAAGAAGCTTTATCTATCGACGAAAGCCGAAATTTCAATATAGAAAATTTCACTCAAATATATCTCTCTAAGCTATTTACTAAATATACAAATAGACAAGCAGAATACTCTGAGTGGCTAAAAGAGAATACGGAAGAGACCTTCTTCACTAAATATCTTATACAAGAAATAAAAACCCGTAATCAAAACAAGATTAACAGTGAGTTTCAAATAAATAAAATTTACACTGAGAATATAGATAAAGTCTTAGTAAAAATTATCTGCTTTGGAAAAGAGATCTTCAGCGATACAGAAAATTCTTCACGTAATTTAATCGTAGAAATACTTATAAATACTGATACTCAGAAATTAGAAAAAATCTTATCCATAAAAGAAAATTAAAATGCCAATAATATTCCTGCTTTTATTTTTACTAATTAGCACTCCTAGTCATGCTTTTAAGATAGGTGATATTATCAGAATAGCTAATGGGCAAGTAAATAAATATCCTGAAATAGATAATCGCCGCATATACTTTCATACAGGTAACAGTCCCCTAGCTCCCTTAGAAACACCAGACGATTTCATTTTAAGATCGACCGAGCTTAGTAAACAGACTATAGAAAGAACTTTTACACTAGGTGCTGCTAATAAAATCATCGGCTTAGCCGATGGAATAATTAACGTAAAATATCAAGTGCAAGATGGCGTCAATAACGCTCTTAAAGACACTTTCACCGGCTTCTTTGAATATCAAAGGCGTAAAACCAGTGAAGAGATTTTAAATAGTAATTTACAGGCACATATTGACTGTATAAATTTCCTAAATGAAGATTTAACGAATAGCTCTACTGATACTAATTTAATGATAATTCTAGAAAAAATAATGAAAACACCACTTGCAGAAAATACTTTCTCATTTCTACAGAAAATTATTCTTGTATTATTAATACTCTCTAGTATGTTTAGAATTCTAGACATAGCTTTTTTTCAAAGCAACTCTACTCAAAAAGACAATGATGAATTTAAAAGCCTTTTCAGCAGCTTATTTCTAAGCATAGCCTCGTTATTAATGCTAGAAAGTATTTGGGGATTTATTTTTAATGGCTTTAACTTAATAAATAATGGATTTAATAGCCTACTTAATAATGAAACACTAGGCTTTTCTATATTTCACAACCATGAAACACTGCTGATCGAGAGCTGGACAGCTATATTAAACAATTATGGCTATTTCCCCGGATTGATACTTGCTTTCATTGACAGTATTTCACAGTTTATATTTATCATAAGCCTACTAGGAAGCATCATTTTAGTTATTTTCGCTAAAGTATTTTCACCAATATTTCTTCTTAATAATAAAAACCCTTTTAGTATTTTCACCTATTGCCTAAAAATTCTTTTAGGAATAAGCATTCTGCCATTTGGTTTTAACTTTCTCTACAAAATCCTCTCAGAGTTTAGCTTTAATAATTTAAGTTATTTTATTTATATATGTTTTTCTATACTCAGCTTACTTCTCTTAAGTGTTATTCAGATATTTTTTATATTTAAGCTAAAAAAACAGTAAAATCAAAAAAATGAGAGCTAAAAAACTTAGTAGAGATCAGCTTCATAACTTACTTGCACTCACAAGTTCATATATTCACGACTCTGCAAATCTATTCAGCTTAGCGAATAGCTCATTAAAAGATATTAGTAAAAAGCTCTCCGAAGAAGGAAAAACGGTTCTCAGTGGCGAAGAGCTTAACGATTTAAATCATTTAATAAGTTTCTTAAAAGGCAGTGAATATCACTTCAGGGAAATCTTTACAGAAATACAGGATTCACAAAATGCTAGCTCAGCAGAGTTTCACCATTATTCAAAATCCATTATAGATTTAAAAGATCTCATAGAGCTTGAGTTAATGGAGATCTTCACTTTGAAAAGAGTTAAGACTGAGGATAATATATACCAAAATAACGCCCTAATATATGGAAACTTCTCTTTAATAGCTAAAGCTATTTTCAATTTAATTGAAAACGCTCTAAAACACAGTAATGGAGAGGTCAAAATCATACTTGATGATTCTAAGGACTACTGGAAGCTCAAAATATTATCACTAGAAAATAGCTTCAACCTTGATCTAGAAGAATCATTCAAGAATCTAAGACCTAAGACTTCTGGACATGGCTTAAAATCGGTTGCTGAGATACTTAAATACAATGATATAGAACTTGACGTCAGCTCCCTGCCTAATCAAGGAACTGTTATCAGCTTATTTTTCCCTAAATACCACGAAGAAGAAGAAGAAAAGGAAACAGATAAAATCATGTTAAATCCTGTCAATGAAAAGAAATTAACAACCAAAGCATCTACAAAGCCTTTCTTAACTAAAATTCGCAGTAATATAAATCTTCAAAATTTACTTATTTTGCTTAGTCTAATTACTCTACTTTTTCTAATAAATATATTTAGGACTGAACTAGAAATTCAACAGCAAATAAACCAACTAGCAAGATTCAAGCTCTCTCCCAAAGAAGAGCTACAATTAAAAAAAATTAAAAATGTCATAGAAAGTAATTCTCGTTATTTAATCAATTACGAATCTCTAACTAAAGTCATCCTTAATGATAATAAGAAACAAAAAAATAATAAGCAAGATTTCAATTCAACAGAAATACTAATAAAGAAAATTCTCCTTAAAGAAAAATTCCTTAAGTTTAACAATACCAAACTAGAAACATCTCAAATAAAGGCTCTAGAAAAATTTAGCCATGACATAAATAACCTCTATGAATTAGATTATTTCTTAGCTGACCAATACAAAATACAGGGCGATTTTAAAAATCAATGCTTACACGAATTCAAAGCTTTTTATAAACAGCTTCTGAGCTGGGCTGTGCCAAACCTAGAGAGAAAGATTTTGGAAACTGGAGATTTAGAATTAAGCTTGAGATTATTAATAATCAAACACTATAATCCAAAAACGCAGAAATTGGAGTTTGGCTTGCACGCCCCTTAAATTACCCCAGAAAAACTCTCTAAACCAAGCACCTTAATAATCTCATTAGCATCAGCTGGATAAGTCTCGTTTTCATCCATATCTACTTCTTTAATCGCCGTAGAAGGATCTTTCAAACCATTACCAGTGAGTATACAAACCACAGTAGAATTCTCTTTTACTAAACCTTGCTTAGCAGCTTTTAAAAGACCAGCGACTCCCGTCGCAGAAGAAGGCTCGCAGGCTATACCATCCATCTGATGTAAAAGCTTATAAGCATCTAATATCTCACGGTCTGTAACCGAATCTATATGACCATTAGACTCATCTAAAGCATTATTAGCATGCTCCCAACTTGCTGGATTACCAATACGAATAGCTGTAGCGATAGTTTCTGGCTTATCAAAAACTCGCTTATTTACTATAGGTGAAGCCCCCTCCGCTTGAAAGCCATACATATGAGGTCTTTTCTGATTCTCTGAAACATACTCTTTAAAACCTTTCCAGTAAGCTGTTATATTACCAGCGTTACCTACAGGCAAAAAGAGATAATCTGGACTTTCACCAAGCTCATCCACTATTTCAAAAGCTCCAGTCTTCTGTCCCTCAATGCGATAGGGATTTAATGAATTCACTAACTCAATCGGATAATTTTCAGAAAGAGATTTTACTATATTTAAAGCATCATCAAAATTACCCCTTACTTGAATAACTTTAGAACCATAAATCATAGCCTGTGAGAGCTTTCCAAGTGCAACATAGCCAGCTGGAATAATCACAAAAGATTCCATTTCATAGCCCAAGGATCTCACTCTTGAAGCATAGGCAGCAGCAGCACTGGTATTACCAGTACTTGCACAGATGATTTTTTTAGCCCCTTTCTCTACAGCCTTAGACACCGCCATCGTCATGCCCCTATCTTTAAAAGATCCAGATGGATTTAGTCCCTCTATTTTACAGAAAACCTTTAGACCCTTCACACCAGTAAGCTTTGCGATATTCATCGCTTCGACAAGTGGCGTACGCCCCTCACAGAGACTAACAATCGGCGTAGCATCCGTCACTGGTAAATATTTTTTATATCTATGAATAATCCCTTGGTAATGCATAATTTATGTTATCTGAAATATAGATTTTATCACTCGACGGTAATTTCATTAATGATACCATTCTGAAAAATTCTTTAATCTGAGCGACAGTCGAGTCTCTAGTAGCTTTAGGAACTAACTAAATTATACTGAGTATCTCTCTGTGCAGCCTTACGTCCGCAAGCTTCAATAAAATATTTCATTTGCTCAACTGAAGTCCTATATGTCGTATTAGCAGCGGATACGACGTTTTCTTCCATCATATTTCCACCTAAATCATTACAGCCAAAATTTAAAGAAAGCTGACCAATTGCGTGACCTTGAGTCACCCAGCTAGCTTGAAAATTTTTAAAATTATCTAAAAATATACGAGAAACAGCAAGTGAACGCAAATATTCTTCACCAGATGAATCCCTATTATATTTAGGTAATTTCCCATCACGCTCATAAGCATCCATTATCTTTCCTAATGGCGTATCCCCACGCTGAAAATTCCAGAGTACAAAAGCTGTAAAACCATTAGTCCTGTCTTGTAAATCACGTAAAGCTTTTAAATGCTCCACTCTGTCTTCATAAGTCTCCACATGACCATACATCATAGTCGCAGATGATTTAAAACCTATACTATGAGCGACTTCCATTATATCGAGCCAACGCTGTGAACTAATCTTTTTAGGAGCGATAATTAATCTTACCCTCTCAGTAAGGATTTCAGCACCAGCACCAGGTAAAGAATCCATACCAGCCTCTTTTAAAGCTAAAAGAACTATCTTGATTTCCTCTAAACTCGGCTCTTTAAGGATCCGCTGAAAAATGCTATTTTTAGCATTTTTCGACCCCGACCGAGGTATAAAACCTAGCTCGGGGAGCGGATCCTTAACCTCTTGACCTGACAGTCCGTGATGAAAAATTTCATTTTTCATCACTTCCTTAATATTAGCCATTTTCGTGCCATCTCCATAGGCAGAAGAAGAAGTAAAATATTTTTCTGCAATATGATTAATTTCTGAAGGACTAAGTGCATGCAGTGTTACAGAAGGAAAATCCCTTTTAATATTAATAAATAGTTCTTGATAATAATCCAAACCTAATTCTGGATTATGCCCTCCCTGCAAAAGAATCTCAGTACCATTTATAGCAACGAGTTCTGCTATCTTAGGTTTTATTTGCATTTCGTAATCTAGTGTATAAGCTGGATTAGATTTATCATCTACGCCAGGATAGGTGTAGAATGCACAGAAACTACAGCTTGCCGTACAGACGTTACTATAATTAATATTACGCTGCACTACATAAGTAGTAGCTTCGCTATCTGGGTGAAGCTTTTTGCGCTTTTCATTAGCCACATAAGCCAATTCTAAAAGATCAGCATGTAGAAAAAGCTCAAGAGCTTCTTCTGAAGTGATTCTCTGCCCTTCTAAAGCTTTATTTAAAATAGGGTTTGAGGTTAAAAGCATAAACTAATTACATTCTAGCTCAGTTTCGCAGCCTTATCTTTCTGTGCCTGAAGATAAATAGAATATACAAAATTACCAAACTCAGAAATAGCCGCAGAGAAATTACCAGCAGTATTCCGTGCATCATCATTTCCTTCTAACCACGGTGAGAGTGAATTAACAGCACTATCCGCAAAGAATGCAGCACCGATATTTTTAATAAATTTATCCTTACCATTAAGAACTTTATCAGCATCAGACACCATTCCAACTACAGACCTAGCCCAACGAATTAATTTATGTGTAAATAAATTGAGCTTCTCGCCTCTACCAAAAGCCATGCCATAAAAAAATGGCAAGGTAAAACCTGGAACTACAGTTAACCTTGAAAAATGTTTAAATTTATCCTTATCAGTCTGAATCTCTCTTAGAGAATGCCTCACCATTGTTTTCATGTTCTTAAAAATAACAACTAAATGATCTAAACGTTTAGATGATTGAGTTTTATGCTCGTCTATTTCAGGATTTTCTTGAAAAAATTCACGAGTCTGCTTATCCATAGAATTATAAGCAGCTAAAAGTCCTGTAAAAAAAGGTAAATGAGAAACATGCCCCGCAAGCATCTTCGTCATCAGACTTAACTCTGCTACTCCACGCCAAAAATTTTCTGGTTTTGCAAGCTTATTAATTGCGTTTAAAGCAAGAGGTATCGGACTTAAATATCTAGAATAAGTGCTCGCAATATTTACAAGTAAATCCTTTTTAGCACTAAGCTTCGGTATCTCACGGTCCACAAGCCCAGCTCCCGATACACTTGCTGCTGCTATATGTGACACAGCCCCAAAAGCTGCAAGCCCAAATTTAGCCTTACTGATAAATGGCTCTATCCTCGATAAAAGTGAAATCTGTGTTTTCTGTGAATCTTCTTTTTTTAGTGAATCTACGTCAATATTCTCAATTTCTTTAGGATCAGCTTTTTTATACATAAGATTTTCTAAGTGCTTTCTATCATTGAGTAAACTGTTTTCTTGATCTATTTTGGTGTTAGAAATCATCGTATTACTAAGCTTCACTAATTTAAGGATCCGCTAAAAAATGCTGTTTTTAGCATTTTTTATCACTTCCTTAAGGCATGATTCACTCCCTCACGTTTTAACATCTTAACAAATAAGTATTACATTTAACATAAAATCTAATAACCAATTAACTCTTAAGCTACAAGTTATATACTAAGCATACTGAACACATGCACAATAAAATATCTCAAATCGGCTTATTTCTATTACCCCTAGTCATATTACTTATAACTAGCTGCTCACAAATTAATAAAACTCCTGTAGATAGCTTGAATATTGGTAGCTTTGGCAACGACCAAAAATTAGTCGAATCCCTGTCTGATAGTTTCCGAAAACAGAATAAAGTCAAAATCAATTTATTATTGGTTCATCCGAACCAAGCCGAAAACTTTTTAAAAAAAAGTAAAATCGACCTATACATTGGCAGCTTAGATCATTCTTCTTCAGATATTTTTGAGAAACAATTAATCGCCAAATCAATTCTTGTACCAATAGTTAACACCCAAAACGATATTAAGACTATCTCTAAAGAAAATCTGAAACAAATATTTCAAAAACAAATCCTTAATTGGCAAACTTTAAATGGTTCAGATAGCAAAATTCTTTCCATACGCAATGATGATTTCTATGTAAAATCCTCTTTATTAGATGAATTTCAAATCTCGGAGATTAAAGCTTATTCTAACGCTGCTAAAGATTTTTATGTTTTAAAATCAATCGAAAAGCACCCAAATGCACTGGGCATAATAGACTTCCAAAACTCTAACAATAAAACCAAAATTATTAAAATTGATAATATTGACTTAAATCAAGAAAACTTTAATATTGGCTATATCTCCATCAAAAGAAAAATATATGTATATAACACCAAAGACAATCCAAGTCATTGGAATAAAAACATAAAAAGTTTCAAAGATTTTTTAATTAACAAAACTGCTCAAAACTTAATTACAAATTTAAAGCTTGCTCCACTGAGTGAAGCCGAAATGCAACTTGTCAAAAAAGAGTCTGAATCCATAAAGATAGGAGTAGGCTTGCCTTTGAGTAGTGTTAGCAATGAACTATACCTATCACACTTTAACTCCATTCAATCAGTAGCAAATCAATTTAATAAAAATCGAGGCAAAGGTAATCCTAAAATTGAATTAATCATCTGTGACGATAAAGGAGAAATTTCCTCGGGCATAGAATGTGCCAAACTTTTTGTTAAAGAAGAAGTTAAAGCCGTTATCGGTCACATCAATTCAGAACTCAGTATAGAAAGCTCTAAAATCTATCTTAAAAACAACATTATTCAAATATCCCCCTGCACAACACATCCATGGTTTACAAAACGAGCAGAAAATAATGGAACTCTTTTCAGAATTATGTCAATTGATACACTTCAAGCTGAAGTCATCGCAGAGGCAGTTTCTAAATTAAGTCACACTAAAAATTCCATAAAAATTCTCCTACTCGACAATGGCAGACTATTTAGTAGCAATCTAGTCTCTCAAATCAAAGCAAATTTACTAGAACTTAATCAAAATAAAAAAATTGAAATTGAACAAAAATCACTAGAAGAATCTATAGCTGATGATTTCCGATTCCCCGCAAATAAACAATATGATTTCTTGATTTTTGTTGGTGGCTATAAACAGGCAGCTAAAATCATAGATGAACTCAATAGAATGAAGCAAGATCAAATAATTTTCATTGGCTCGGATGGCAGCAATTCAAAACTAGTAACCAAAAAAAAATCTATTTTTGCTACTTACCTAATAGGAGCCAATGTGGATTTAAATTCTCCTGAATTTCAAAATTATCAAAAAAAATTCACCCAAGATCAGTCAGAAATTTTCACAAACGAAATCTATGGTCATGACGCAGCGACAGTCTTATTTAAAGCACTAGAAGCATGCGAGCAAGGATTATTCAAAAGTATTCCTGAAGCCCTACATTCCATGGAGTTTCATAGCCTAGGGCGTAAAATACGCTTCGACAAATATGGTGATCCCCTTGACTCTACCTATGCAGTTTACCGAGTTCAAGATGGGAAATTCAAGAAGCTCAATATTTCCTCAAAGTAATTTTCAACTATATCTAAATGATAAAATTAGTTTCATGAATCATAAAGCTAAAAACGTGCTTGGTGGAGAACTAAAACCATGCTGTTACGAACCAATGACGGGTTACTTCAGAAATGGATTTTGCCATACCGATAATAGTGATTATGGCAATCATACCGTCTGCGTTATCGTTAGTGATGAATTTTTAACTTACAGTAAAGCCATGGGAAATGATCTCAGTACGCCTTGTCCTGAATATAATTTCCCTGGACTGAAGCAGGGTGATAAATGGTGCCTATGCGCGGCTCGCTGGCAGCAGGCTTTTTTAGATGGCTTTGCTCCAGACGTAGTTCTTGAAGCTACCCACGAGAATTGTCTAGAAAACATATTGCTCGAAGATCTAAAATCCCATAGCTATGTCTCATGAAGATATTACATACCTCTGACTGGCATATTGGACGGACTCTTTACGAAAAAAAAAGATACGATGAGTTTGAACAGTTTTTCATTTGGTTATTAAAAACTCTTGAATCTGAAAATATCGATGTCTTATTAATCGCTGGTGATATTTTTGATACAGGAACTCCTAGTAATAAAGCACAGGAATTATATTATAAGTTTCTTTGTAACGTCAATAAAACGAAGTGCCAGCACATAGTCATCATAGGCGGAAACCATGACTCAGCTTCATTTTTAAATGCTCCGCAAAGTATCTTAAAATCCCTAAACGTACATGTAGTCGGAGCTATCTCTAACAATATAGAGGACGAAGTTCTTATTTTAGATATTTTAAAAACGCCAAATACAGATCTAGGCACTGTTGCCGAACGAACAAGTTCAAGGCCGAGGAGGACGAAAAATATACCAAGTCCAGAAATTTCAAAATTAATAATATGTGCCGTTCCCTATCTCAGAGATAAGGACATTAGAACAGTAAACGCTGGTGAGAGCCTAGAAGATAAAGCCCAGAATTTGATTCAAGGAATCAAAGAGCATTACTCTGCGGTAGCTGAACTAGCTTTAGAAAAACGAGATGAACTTTATAAAGAGTATACCGATAAAAAACCAGCATATATTCCAATAATTGGGACAGGCCACCTTTTTGCGGCTGGTGGTATCGCCGGAGATGGAGTTAGGGATCTTTACGTAGGCTCTCTTGCTTATGTAAATATCGAAGCCTTCCCGAAATGCTTTGACTATGTGGCACTGGGTCACTTACACATAGCCCAATCACTAGGAGGCACTGAACATATACGCTACAGTGGCTCCCCCCTTCCCATGGGCTTTGGGGAAGCTAAACAGATAAAGAAGCTTATCACGATAGATTTTATGGAAAGTAGGCAAGAAAATCACACTAATCAAGAACAGTGTTTATTAGCCAGCTCTCCAATAAAACCCTCTATTAGTGAAGTGTGTATTCCTAATTTTCAAATGCTAGAGAGAATCAGCGGTAACTTGGATCATATAACTCAAAAAATAAAAGAGCTAAAGACAAATCATAGTAATGCGTGGCTTGAAATAGAATACACTGGCTCAGAAATAATTCCAGATCTAAAAACTAAACTAGATGAAGCTATCTTAGAATCAAATTTAGAAATCAGAAGAGTAAAAAATAAAAGAATCAGTGAAAGCATTATAGAATCTAGATTTAGCCAAGAAAATCTTAAAGATTTAAATCCAAATGAGGTTTTCGATAAATGTCTTGAAGTAAATAAAGTAGAGGAAGCTGATAGGATCTTACTTAAAGCTAGCTATCAAGAAATTCTAAACTCAATCCTTGAGGAGGATATACGGGTATCTTAATCAATGAAGATATTAGAATTGCGATTTAAAAATCTTAATTCATTAGTCGGTGAGTGGCTAATAGATTTTAATGCCCCAGAATATATTAGTGATGGGATATTTGCTATCACTGGTGCTACTGGAGTTGGTAAAACCAGTATTTTAGATGCTATCTGTCTTGCATTATATGGGGAGACACCAAGATTAGGGAAAATCACAAAATCCTCAAATGAAATAATGTCAAGGCAAACTGCTGAATGCTTTGCTGAGATTTGCTTTGAGACCAAAGAAGGTCAGTTTCGCTGCATCTGGAGTCAGCACCGATCTCGCAAAAAAGCTGATGGTGACTTACAAGCACCTAAACACGAAATATCTAATGCGAACACTGGTCAAATCCTAGAATCTAAAATCAAAGACGTAGACAGCATCATAAGAACCAAAATAGGTATGGACTTCAAACAGTTTACACGCTCTATTTTACTAGCTCAAGGTGGTTTTGCTGCCTTCCTTCATGCAAAGACAACAGAGAGGGCCTCTATCCTAGAGCAGATTACAGGTACAGAAATTTACACAAATATCTCAATGCGCATTCATGAAAGGCGTAGTAGTGAACTAAGAAAGCTAGAACTTTTAAAAAGTGAACTATCTAGTATAGAACTTCTAAGCGAAGAAGCCTTTCATGAAAAGGAATTAGCATTAAGTAAAAGCGAAGAAACGGAAAAAACTTTAAATAAGGAAATTGATGTTTTAGAAGAATCCATTAATAAGTTAAAAAAAATAGCAAGCCTAAAAGAATCCTTAGCCCAGTCAGGGAAAAGGCTTAGCGAATATAATTCAGCATTAGAAAAAAATCGAACAGAGGAACTTAAAAATATTACAGAAAGAATATTCTCAAGAAAAAAAGAATTAGAAACTAATAAGGAAAAGCTTTTCAAGCTTAATCTCAATTTAACAAATGCAGTAGAATATTTAGAAAAAAACAAGCAAGATGAAATATTAATCGCGGAGTTAAGCTCTATCAAAGACTCTTTCTTGCACTATCAGGAATTATCTAAGACTAAAGAAGAAAAAAATAAATATCTTTTAGAACTAGAGCAGAAACTAAATACTCACCGGAAGCTTTATGCACAAGCATCTCAATCTAGAGATGAAAAAAATAAATTAAAAGATAAGCTAGTAGAGGCTTTACCTAAAATAAAAGAAAATCAATTTAGATTACTAAATATCAAAAAGTCACTGCTAGACACACAAATCAAGAATAAAAAAAACAATTTAGAAGCTCTCACGGAAAAGCTTAAAATAGCTGAAGAACAAAAAAATATTTTAAATGATCTCGTAGAAAGTTTAGAATCAGAAAAAATATTACTAAGTAAAATTTCCGATCTAGAAACAGAGCGCAAAAAACTAGAAGAAGGAAAGCCTTGTCCTCTCTGTGGTTCTACGAATCACCCCTATACAAAAGGTGAGTTACCCCTTTTAAATAAAGACTTCGATAATAAATTCACAGAAGCTAAAAATAAATTTAAAAATGCAGGGCTAAATATTATAAGCCTAGAAAAAGAAAAAATAAGTCTAGAAAAGGATTTAGAATACTTCTCAAAAGAATTAAACTCATGTCTTTTACTAATCCAAACAGAAAAAGATAAATTCGGATATCAAATCGAAGATTTCATTAGCTACACTAGCGACAACACAAACCCTGAAAGCAGCTCTATATCTAGTTTAGACAAAATCTCTAAAGATTTAGAAAATTTAAAAATAGAAGAAGAAAATTTATTAAATACTAAGGATAAATTAATTAGTGAGATAGAAATAGAGAATAATAAACTTAATAGACTTAAAGACGAAGGTCTAAAAATGAATAGTGAGTTTAAACTCGGACAGGAAAGAGTTTCAGAAATAGAAGAACAAATCCTTTCAATGAATAAGGCACTAACACTAAGACTGGAACCCTTCAAATTAAGTTTATTTGACACTTATGAATCAGCAGAAAAGACTAAGCAAAATGAAAACGTAGAAACTAAAGATATTGAAAATTACGAAAAGTCACTAGAGAAAAGTGATATAGAACAAATATTACACAAACTACAAGATAAATTAAATAATTACAATCAAGAGTTACGAATCAAGAATGAATCAGAATCTCTGATTATAAAATTAAATGACGAGAATGAAAATATTCAGACGAAAATTAAAGCTATTTACGAAGAACATCTTGAACTTAAAACTTATATCGAAGAAAAATTAAAAAGCTTAGAAACTAAGCAAGCCTCTACAGAATTTTTAATGCAAAAAAACTTAGAGGAGTTAGAACAGGAATACAAACAAATAATTCGTATAAAACAAAACTTAGAAAAAGACAAATACAGCACAGAAGTAAACATCCATACTCTAAATCAAGATTTACAAAAATTATTTCAAATCGTGCAGAAGCCTCTAGAAGAAGGGACTACAGTAAATGAAAATCAATTTAATGAATTAATCTCTGAGAAGAATTTATTAACAGAGCAAAAAAGAAATCTCCTCGAAGAAATCGGTAGTTTAAAAAGAGAACTAAAACATAATCTAGAAGCTAAGGATAAATATTTTGAAAAAACTAGTTTCATAGAAGCTCAGCAAAAAGAATATGAACGCTTTAATAAATTACATAGCTTAATCGGACACTCTGAAGGAAAGAAATATAGAGAATTTGTACAAGCTCTTAGCTTTGAGATGGTTATATATCATGCTAATAAGCAATTAGAGAGTATGTTTGATCGTTATTTATTAATCATGGACAAGGATATGCCTTTAGAGCTTAATGTCATAGATAACTATCAAGCTGGCGAGATACGCAGTACTAAAAATCTTTCAGGTGGTGAAAGCTTTATCATAAGCCTCGCTCTTGCCCTAGGCTTATCTAAAATAGTCAGCTCTAAGGTAAATGTAGACTCACTTTTTTTAGATGAGGGCTTTGGTACTTTAGATTCAGAGGCTTTAGAAATAGCTTTAGAAACTCTATCTAATTTAAAACAAACTGGCAAGCTGATAGGCATCATTTCCCACATGGAAGCTCTCAAGGAAAGGATTCCTACTCAAATCAAGGTGGAGAGTGTATCTGGTGGCAAAAGTGTGCTGAGCGGTGCTGGAGTGAAGAAATTATCCTTCTAATTTCACGGTTTTAAGCGTAACTAAATATTCCGCTAAGGCCTCAACTTCTTTATCAGTTCCAACCAAAGGCGGCATGATATTTAGATAGCTATTCTTTTCTGGATCAGTCTCACGCATCATGAGCAAAAAGGTTTTAATTCCTTCTAAATCACGCTCACCTAGTAGCTTTTTCATACCGCGGTAGCCATCAGTAGTGTGACAGATCATACACTGCTGCCTAAACATAGAAACACCTATATTATCTGGATCTTCCCACTTACTAAAAGCGGCAAAGCTATCTTTATTAATGGTCTCTAAATCAGCCTTTCTGATGCCATTAGAATACATATAGTTATAAATAACATAAGGCTTTCTCAACATCTCTCTTGACCACTCAGACATAGAAGTCACTCCTAGACCACAGACTAGAAAGGCTACAGCCGAACCGAATGAAAAACCTCTAGGATTTAAATAAGGACCAACTAAGGCAAAAACCAATACAGTACCTGAAAGTATAAGACTTAGATAAATAGCTCTAGCTAAAATAGAAAAATTACCTACTCCAGAACTCTGAATCCCCGTAAATATATTAGTTATTACCACCTGAGGGACTTGTGAAAAAAACCAAAAACCAACAATCGGTCCAATTGAAAATACTGGAATAAACCATTTAGAAGAATACTTCAGCATATAAGCTCTGAAATTCGCGATATCTTCACTCTCAGAAGCTTTCAAACGTGCGGAAGTAATTAAAGAGTACATACCAGCGATAGCAAGCATAACAAGGAGTCGAAGAATTAGAGATGGCCAATATGTAGGATTAAAGAAACCTTCATACCAAGCCTTAGATTCAATCCAGCCACCTGGTGTCAGCATAAAGCTTAAAATGCCGTTAATGGTGATAAGTGTAAACACTGATAGAACTGCATACCACTGTGCAAGAGCCAAATGTAACTCTTTAGAAACCTTATCCCATGTATAAACATAAACTAAAACTGTAGCGATCTCAGCTACAAAGAATAAATATTCAGTTGCCCAGCCTAGCGAATAGATCTGTATCAAAGAAGCCGTGCCATCTGGACTAACTAAACTGATAGAAAACCAAATCCCAACTCCAGTCACAACACCAGCGACAGTAGTAACCATCATAAAAAATTTAGAATGCTTTCTTAAATAGACATAAAGCATTTCTGAATTATGTCTTAGAGCAAAATCATTAGAATTACTTCTCTTTAATGCTAAATATTCTGTAACAGCAAAGAAAATGCCGCCACCTACAGCAAAGTGTGAAATAAAAACATGGATTACAGATATCAAGCCCACTGCCCATGAGCCACCTAAACCAGGTATAGACCAAAGCGGATAATTCATGCTAGGTACCCCCCAAGGACTTTAATAAAATCCTTACGAGTTAAATTAAGCATTAATTTAAAACATCCTTATCAAAAGCATTATGTGCAACTTTTACAAGCCAGCCTAGATAAACAATAAGCAAGACTGCAAGTACAGCAAATATAAACAGCCAATCCCACTGAATCTTCACTGCAACTTTAGCTGGATCAATATATTTAATAGTCTCAACGACTCTCAAATAGTGCCTCATAAAGACCATACCAAGAATAGTAAGTAACGCATTTATTAAGGTCATAACAAAAGCAAATTTAGAACCTTTAAGCACTGCAAAAAGAGCCATGATTAAAGATACAATCGCAGTAAAGAAAGACAAACCAAAGCTAATAGTCGCTGGTAAATGTTTTCCCATATAAATAAGCATCACTTCTCTAGGTAAACTTAATAAGAACCAAACACCAGAAAGGAACTGAATAAAAGTAAGCACTAAATAAATCGTCGAACCGAACTTAATTAGCCAAGTAGAATAGGATTCTGGATTATCTGATCCAGTAATCAAAGGATCATTAACCTCTGCTATAGCTTCTGGAGCGTTCTTTCGAGTTTTTAAATATAGACCAAAACAACCAATGGCAAGACCGGTAACAGCGATAGAACCAATAATAGTATGTAATAACCTTGGTAAGATCTGAGGCTCTGCATTACTCAAAGCAAGTCCAGTAGTCGATTTAGATAAATCAAGCCATTTTTCTGGCTGTAACATTAACGTCATATTATGAGTAAAGATATAGGCTATTACTAGAAAAAGAAAACTAGCTGCAATTAAAAGCCAAGGAGCAAATGCACCTAATTTTTTAAAATTAAACTTATAGATATACAGCAGGTAATAGGCGATGACAAGAATCAATACTATAGATATCCAGTAAGAACCCATCAAGATAGAAGATGTATAGAACATTGGCCCGTAAAGCAATTGGATAAAGAGCAAAGGTAATATACCTTGAGTAATCGCAAAAGAAGTGAATATAGGTAAAGAGAAAGCTAACTGTTTACCAATTCTAGAATAAAAAGAATCAGCATTTTCACCACCTATAAATAAACAAATCGCTGAAACAAAACCACCCACTAAGCTAATATTCATCGGAATCAAATGTAAAAAGAATCCCAAAACTAAAAGAACTTCAAGCACAATAAATGGTGCAGGAAATGGAATAGGTTGATAATTAGGGATACTGACTATTTCATTCATAAAAAGTTCTCTAGTTCTATCTTATTCCAATCCCAGAGATATTTTCATATATCATGATAAATTTAAGAAATATAAAATATTTAAAAATGATTAAAGTTTCAGCAAGAAGCTCGCTAAAATTAAGCACAAATGAAGATCGCCTTTTTTAGTACCCAAAAATATGACAAGGATTTTTTCTTAAAAGAGAATGATAGATTCAATTTTGATTTAGTTTTTTTTGAAGTTCACTTAAAACAGGAGACGTTAGAACTCGCAAAAGGTTATGAAGCTATCTGCGTCTTCGTCAATGACAAGATAGATCAATCCATGCTGAAAGAATTACACAAAAATGGCACCAAGCTAATTGCCTTGAGATGTGCTGGTTTTAACAACGTAGATATAAAAGCAGCACAGGAGATAGGAATCAAAATATTACGAGTACCAGCTTACTCACCATATGCAGTAGCAGAACACACACTAGCTTTAATACTCACACTAAACCGTAAAATCCATAAAGCTTACAACAGAGTAAGAGAATCAAACTTTAGCCTAGATGGACTTTTAGGCTTCGACTTATATGGGAAAAAAGCTGGGATTATCGGCACAGGAAAAATAGGTAAACTAGTAGCAAAGATACTCTCAGGATTTGGCTGCGAAATTTCACTCTATGACCCTTTCCCAGACGATCACCTAGAATACGGTAAATATTATGATTTAAAAACCCTGCTAACTGATTCAGATATAATCAGCATACACTGTCCTCTTAATAATAAAACCAAACATCTGATTAATAAAGAATCTATTGCTTTCATGAAAGATGGAGTAATGATAATTAACACTAGTAGAGGAGCTATTATTAGCACAAGAGATGTGATAGAGGGATTAAAGTCAGGAAAGATAGGCTATCTAGGACTAGATGTTTATGAAGAGGAAGAAGAGTTATTCTTTGAAGATCACTCCGAAACAATAGTTCAAGACGATGTATTAATGAGACTTATCAGCTTCCCGAATGTTATAGTTACTGCTCACCAAGCCTTTTTCACACAAAATGCTATGAGAAACATCGCCGTCACTACACTTAAAAATATTAAAGACTTTAAAGAGAGCAAAGAACTAAATAATTTAGTTCTCCCATGAGGCGGGCGAAAACGCAGAAATTGGAGTTTGCGAGCAGTCCTATGATAAAAAAAACTCCCACCTGAAAGGTGGGAGTAACAGACCATAATTATAATTTAGGATTTAAAACTCTTATTAAAATTTAGTATCTTTTTGGACCACGGCTTCCGCCACCGTTACCGCCACCAGCAAAAGATTTTCTTGGCTTACGATCATTATTATCAAGCGCGAAATCTACTTTAAGATTTCTACCTTTTAATTCATAACCATTCAAGGCTTCCTTCGCTTCGCTAGCTTTATCGTCACTCTCAAAAGTTACGAAAGCAATCCCTTTTCCTTCAATGAGCTTACATTCAGTGATAGCCCAGTTTTGGCTGATTAGATCAGACAACTCTGAAGAGGTTACTGCGTAATTTAGGTTACCGATAAATAATTTATTTCTTTGCGACATTAACATTAACTCCTACGTAATAGAATTCACTTAAATAAGAGCTAAATGAGAACCCTGACTTAAATTACTTCTGACTTGCTTATTCTAGCAAAATATACCCAATAATCAACTAATGCTAGTAACGTTCTTAGTAAAAAATGCCAGATTATTTTATAATCAATGATAAATAATGAAGCAAACCTAGCTCGGGCAATGGATAAATAGTTCCAAAGAAGTAAACCAAAACTCACACAAAGTTTTTATAAAATTTTTTTAATAAAGCAAATAACGAGAAATTTAGTGGTGGTCAGACCCGGGATTGAACCGGGGACACAAGGATTTTCAGTCCTTTGCTCTACCAGCTGAGCTATCTGACCAGAAAGCGTGATAAAAATCACGAAAAAAAATAATAGCATAAGTTTTTCTGAATTAAATCAAATGAATTATTTTGTTTAGAATTGAATAATTTACCGCAGTAGTATATATTTTCATATAATATGGAACTTTTTTCAGAGCATTCGCTTAGTCTACAATTAACTATTCTTTTAATATCTGGTTTGTTTATAGCTTTGACACCTCTCTCGGAGAGAGGATCGCGCATCACAGCTTTAACTGGAAGTATCGCAGTACTAGGCATAGCTGCTTACCAATATTTTGAATTACTGGATTTCTCTAAACCTACAATGCAGCTAGTGGAGACATATCCATGGATTAGTGATATTAAATTCTCGCTAGGAGTAGATGGCTTATCTTTCTCAATGGTTCTCTTGATGGCGATTTTAATGCCTTGTGCAATTATTGCAAGCAAACCCATAGCCCTAAAACAAAAACCCAGACTCTACTATTCACTAATTATTTTCCTATGCCTCTCTGTCTTAGCCGTTTTCATGGCTAAGGATATTTTCTTATTTTTCCTCGCATGGGAACTAGAGCTGGTACCGATGTATTTTCTGATTGCCATCTGGGGTAGCAAAAATCGCAATTATGCTTCAATGAAATTCTTAATTTACACCTTTGCCGCTGGTGCTTGTTTGTTGATCGGTCTATTTACCCTACTTGCTTTCAGTGGATTCTCTAGCTTTGACATAGTGGAACTAGCTGGAATAGCTAGAACTTTCTCTCTACCAATTCAAGCTCTACTATTTGTCTTGATTGGCACTTGCTTCTTGGTTAAGCTTCCATCTGTACCTTTTCATACTTGGCTACCAGACGCTCACGTAGAAGCACCTACACCTGTTTCCATGCTACTAGCTGGGATTTTACTGAAAATGGGTTGCTATGGTCTGCTTAGATTTGCTCTTGATTTTTTCCCAGAAGTATTACAGATATTCGCTCCAGCTCTTGCCATTCTAGGTACGATAAATATAGTTTTTGGAGCTTATTCAGCCCTTATACAGACTGATTTTAAAAAAATTATCGCCTATTCCAGTATCTCCCACATGGGCTTTATTCTTCTGGGTCTATCTGGATTAAATACTGCTGGCTACAGTGGGGCTGTATTCCAAATGTTTTCACACGGCTTAATATCTGCTGCTCTCTTTATGCTTGTCGGCATGATTTATGAAAGAACTCATACTCGCGAATTGGATAATTTTGGTGGCCTAGCTAAAGTTATGCCAAGAACTTTCTTTATCTTCAAACTAGCAGCAATGGCTAATTTAGGATTACCTGGATTATCTGGCTTCGTCGGTGAGTCGTTGGTTTTTTATGGCTCTTTCACTAGTGCTTATGTAGGTGCTGGACTCAATCTAATCAAAGTTTCTGCTGTCGTTGCCTCTGCTTCCTTAATCTTGACAGCTGCTTATATGCTATGGACTAATCAGAGAGTATTTTACGGAGAAACCAAGCAGGTCAATCTCAGTCTTCAAGATGCTCGTAAATCTGAAGTATTTGTATTAGCAACTCTGCTAGCCCTAGCGATAATCTATGGAGTTTACCCTAATTTTGTAAATGACATATACGAACCTCAATTAAATTCTTTGGTAAACAGCCTTCACTAATGACGTCTATTGATAAAACCACGGTAAAAGTAGCTCACAGCCCAGACTCTGATGATGCTTTTATGTTTTTTGCTTTAGCTGAAAAGAAAATTGACCTAGATGGATTGGATTATTATTTTGGTAGCTCTGAAATAGAAAATCTTAATCAGCTTGCATTAAAAAGCTCTCCCGATCCAATTTATGACGTTTTTGCTGTTTCATTTCATGCTTATGCTTACTTACACAGTCGCTTTCAGATTCTAAAGTCTGGAGCCTCCATGGGTTCAAAAAATCATGGGCCTAAATTAATAGTTAATAAAATTGGTTTAGAGAACTTTAATAAAAATAAATCTCTAAATGATTTATATATAGCAATACCAGGAATTTTAACATCTGCAAATCTCTGCCTCGGCATTTATGCAGCTGAAAAAAGGCAGATCATTAATCCTCTGTACTGCTCTTTTAATGAGGTTTTTAAATTATTAGAGGAAGGCGTAGTCAGTGCAGCTCTGTTAATCCATGAGTCTCAACTGCAATATGAGGAACATGGTTATCAATTAATTCTTGATCTTGGTGCGTGGTGGAGTGATTACAGTGATGGTCTAAATCTGCCTTTAGGTACCAATGTTATTAATCGTGATTTAAATCATGATCTGAGATCAAAAATCTCCAATCAATTAGGAGCCTCCATTAGGTATGGGATAGAGAATTTCCAAACAACTCTAAATTATGCTAGAAACTTCTCACAGAATGGACTTGATAACACTAAAGCTAAAAAATACATTGACATGTATGTTAACGCTAGCACCAAAGAACTTTCTGAAAATGATCTTAAATCAATTAGATTATTTTATAGTACTGCACAAAAATACAATTTGATTCAAGCTCAAGGGGAAATTCCCTTAGACATAATCTAATACCTTAATCATTTTTTTAATTTGTCATCATAACTTTGCATGAATGCAAATGTTATAATCATTATCTCGATTATCCAAGGAGCCTCACATTGGTTACAAAAAACGACAAAGTCACTATCATTAGAGAACTAAGCGAAAATTTCGCTAGTGCATCTGCTGTGTTCACAACAGATCAATTAGGTTTAACCGTAAGCCAGATCACTAGCCTTAGAGCTAAACTCAGAGAGCATGGTGCAAAATACAAAATTGCTAAAAATACTTTGATTAAAAAAGCTGCTGAAGGCTCTAAATTTGAGGATCTAGCAACAAAACTAGAAGGTCCTAGTGCAGTACTTTTCTGTTTCAACAGTAAAGATATAGAACCTGCTTCAGCTATAAAATCCTTTGCCAAAGAGAATGAAGAGAAAGTAGTATTTAAAGGTGCTTTCTTGGATGGTAATACATTAAATGCAGAAGAAGCGAAGCAGGTGGCTGGTCTTCCAAGCAAAGATGTTTTACTAAGTCAAATCGCTGGCTTACTTGTCAATATTCCTTCATCTATAGCTTACATATTTGATGAATTGTCCAAGAAGGACGCTGATCAGAGAAAACTTGTAAAAGAGTTTATCATCAAATCTGCTGAGCTGGCTTCTGTTGAAGAGAATAAAGGCGAAGAAGAATAGAAACCAAAGAGTTTAATAAATAAAAGGGTAGTAAATTATGAGTACAAAAGTAGAAGTAGTGTTAGAAAAAATAAGCGAGCTTACAATTCTTGAAGCAGCTGAATTAAAAACAGCAATGGAAGAGAAGTTTGGTATCGTAGCAGCGTCTGGAGCAGCTGTAGCCGCAGGTGGTGGCGATGCAGCAGCAGTTGAAGAAAAGACTGATTTCGATGTCGAATTAACAGCTGCTGGAGCTTCTAAAATCAATGTTATTAAAGTAGTGAGAGGCATTACTGGTCTTGGTCTTAAAGAGGCTAAAGATTTAGTGGAAGGTGCCCCAAAAGTAGTTAAGGAAGCAGTATCTAAAGATGAAGCTGAGAAAATTAAAGCTGAACTTGAAGCTTCTGGTGCTACTGTAACCTTGAAATAATTAGGAGTTTTGATAGACTCTTAATATATGGAATCCAGAGGAATGAATTTAGGGTCAGACATAGACAATGTGTCTGCCGCAAGCGAAGAGGAACTAGATTCAGTTCTTAAAAAATTCACACTTACCAAAAACTGCAAACCTGATACAGCACTGAAATGGGCTTTACAGAGAGCAATCGATGAAGCAACTAGAACAAAAATAAAATCTAAGCTTCAATCATACTATGATAAGAGTGAAGGGCTGATTTAGGCGTGAAACTTAGTGAAGTATTACATAACTACCCCACTTTACTACGTTAACGACAATCCACACATAGGTAGTGCGTATCCAACTATAGCTTGTGATTTTTTAGCTGGGCATTTTGTGCAAACAGGTGCCCAGCTTTCTTTTTTGACTGGTACTGATGAGCATGGACAAAAGATAGAGAAAGCAGCAAAAGCTAGAGGACTCTCCCCGAAAGCTCACTGTGATGAAATAGTCAGTGAATTTAAAAGACTCTGGGAAATCTTAGAAATTAAGAATACTCACTTTGTCAGAACCTCAGATGATCAGCATAAGACATTTGTTACGGAGTTTTTCAAAAAAGTTAAAAATAATGGTTATATCTATAAAGGCGAGTATAAAGGGCTTTACTGTGTAAGCTGTGAAGATTTTAAATTAGAGAAAGATTTAGAAGAAAGTCCAGAAGGTAAATTACAGTGTCCTGTTCATAAACAGTCTGTAGAAGAGTATTCTCAAGAAAACTATTTTTTTGCATTATCAAAATTCGAAAAACCTCTCAAGGATTATATTTCATCTAACCCAGATTTTATCAGTCCTAATTATCGTAAAAATGAAGTATTGAGTTGGCTAGATGAAGGTCTGAGAGATTTTCCTATCTCTAGAGTAGGCTTAGAATGGGGAATAGATATTCCTGATGATCCATCACAAAAAATATACGTTTGGTTTGATGCTCTGCTTGGCTATATTTCTGGTTTAGAAATTGATCCTGATTCTTTTTGGGGAAGGGACAAAGAAGATTTTTGGGCAGAAGATTCCCAAATCATTCATATAATAGGCAAAGATATACTACGCTTCCATGCAATTTACTGGCCTGCAATGTTAATGGCAGCTGGCTATCCTCTGCCAAAAAAAGTTTTCGGTCATGGCTTTCTTACCAAAGATGGAATGAAAATGGGAAAAACCCTTGGAAACATTATTGATCCATTTGAATTAATACAAGAATTTGGGGCAGATGCCGTTAGATTCTTCTTCCTCAGAGAATTCCCATTTGGAAGAGATGGGGATTACTCTCGATTAGCGATGATTAACCGACTAAACACTGATTTAGCAAACAATTTAGGTAATTTACTAAACAGGTCGACAAATCTTTTAAGAAAATACTTCTCTAATGAAAACCCAGAAAATGAATTCGCTACAGAGGCTTTCACACAACTCACGATTAACAATGAAATCATTCAAGGTATAAATCACCATTTCACAAACTTCAAAGCAGAAGTCGCTGAGATAGACTTCTTTAGCGCATTTAATTCAGTATTCACTGCATTAAACGAGATGAATCTCTCTATGAGCAATACCGCACCCTGGACTTTACTTAAAGAGGGTTCACTAGAAAATCGTAAAAAAGCATTTTCCTGCCTCTATGCCTCTCTAGAAGCCTGTCGTAAAGCAGCTATATGCTTAGCCCCCCTGACTCCTAATTTATCCAAAAACATTTTCATACAACTCGGAATTATTGATACTGATTACGATATGAATAACAGAACACTATCCCTTAGTCATGAATTCTCTTTTGAATATTTCACTAAAAAACCTCTAAATCTCAGCAATATAGAAAACATTTTAAAAAATCAATCTAAACCAATCTTTGAAAGGATTTTAGAAAAAGAACCAGCATGATAAGCATATTTTTCTTTTTCTATGAACTAGTTTGGATCATATTAATTCCCATATTATATATCCTTTCTAGGACTAGTATTCCTAAATGGCGTAATAGTTTTAAACAAAGACTGGGCTTGAATCCTGATGATTTTCCAAGCAAAGCACTCTGGTTTCATGCAGTGTCAGTAGGAGAGCTGAATGCATTAATTCCCTTACTGGCTTTTTTTGATAGTTTTAATATAGTCCTCAGTACAACAACAGAAAGTTCACAAGAATTAGCTAAAAAAAAATTAGCTCATAAAATAGATGAGGGGCGGATAAAACTTATATACATGCCTTTTGATAGTCCTAGTATTATAGAGAAAACCTTTATAGCTATAAAACCAGAAGCTCTAATCATCATGGAAACAGAGATTTGGCCATCTCTAATCCACGTAGCCCATAAAAAACAAATACCAATAGCAATTATCAACGCTAGACTCGCAGATAAATCCTTTAATAACTACAAAAAAGCCTATTTTTTCTTTCACTGGATATTTAGTAAAATTTCATTGGTATTAGCCCAAACTCCTGAAGATTCTAGAAAATTCCTAAGCCTGAATGTAAGTTCTGAAAAGGTTTTTATGACAGGAAACATTAAATTTGCGGTATTACCAAGCAGCAAGAAAGATCAAAATCCTGAACTAAAACGCAGTATGGGATTTAATTTCAATGATCTCATTATCATTGCAGCTAGCACTCACGCTGGTGAAGAAGCAGCAATACTAAGTATGTATCAGGAACTTAGATTAAAACATCCTAATTTAAGGCTAGCCATAGCCCCGCGTAATCCAGACAGGTTTTCAGTAGTCGAAGAATTAATATTCTCTGCTGCTCAATTAGAAACAGTGAAATACAGTAAAACTCCATTTAAGAAAAAAGGTGAGGATAACCAACTGCTTAAAAGTGAGGATATATTACTGATAGACACTATCGGTGATCTTATGAATTTCTTTGCTATTAGCGATATCGCATTCGTTGGTGGCACATTGGTAGACGGAGTTGGCGGTCATAACGTATTAGAACCAGCAGCTTTTGCATTACCAGTAATTGTAGGACCCTTTTACTATAAGAATACTGATATCGTCGAACAAATGGAAAAAGCTGGTGCTTTAGAAGTAGTCGAGTCTAAGCTTGAGTTAAAAGAATTCATGGAACTATTACTGGATAGCAAAGAAAGAAGGGTTATTATGGGTTCACAGGCTTATAAAATAGTAACTGAAAACAGAAAAATTCTTAAAGTCGTTACAGATAAACTAAATGAATTCATTAGTAAAAATTCTAAAACCCTAAAAGATGTTACAAACATTTAATGCCTTCACTTAAAGCTAAATTTAAAAAAATAATCTCAATCCCTTATCAAGTCATGCACGAACTGCATAAACTCCTCTACAGGAAAGGCTTTCTTAAAGCCAAAAAACTTCCAGTACCCGTCATATCTATAGGAAACATCTCATTTGGCGGGACTGGTAAAACACCTTTTACTATCTATTTAGCAGAGAGGCTTTTGAGAATTTTTAATAAAAAAATATGTATTTTAACAAGAGCTTATAAATCTAGAATTCCTAAAAGCTCTTTACCTATTGTTATTGATGGTAATAATATTAAACAATTTTTGGATAGTGAATATGTACAGGGAGTAAAAGAAACAGAGCACGTCTTCATCGGTGATGAAGCAACTTTAATGCTTGAATTAATTCAAAAAGATCCTAAGATCAGCATGGCTATAGACTCTAACAGGTATGCCGCTGCCATAAAATCTATTCAGGAGAGCGATGCACAACTATTTATACTTGACGATGCCCAACAACATTTAAAACTAGAAAAAGACTTTAAAATCATTCTAATTAATATAAATGAAAGTGGCTACTACAGAGAATTTCCAGCTATTCTTAAAAATGCAGACTGCCTTATTTACTCTAAAGTAGATAATCACTGGTTATTAAAGGAAGAGAATAAAAATAAAATAGCTCTAGTCTATAAGATCAAACTTTCTAAGGAAATTGACAAAAATAAATCAGTAACAGCCTTTGCTGGATTAGCTGATACTGACTACTTCTTTAAACTTTTAGAAGATAATTTAAAGAATCAATTCTTTTATAAAAAAATTAATACAATAAAATTCCCAGACCATCATGGCTATTCAATAGATGAAATAGAAGCACTAATTAGCCTAGACGAGAACCTTATCTGCACAGCGAAGGACTTAGTTAAGATTCCATCTGAATATCAGAAATTCTTTATAGTAGCGAACCTTGAATTAAAGATAATCAATGAGGATATTTTAATTAATAAACTTAAAGAAACTCTAGGGTCTTAGTTTTTAGATAATTAAAAACGATATTCTGAGCTTAAATAAAAAAGTCCACAAATAGTCTTAGCATCGAGGATGTGACCAGTTTTAACCATCTCAAAAGCCTTAGCAATTTTCATGATTTCTATTTCCAAAATTTCACCTTCGTCAGGGTTATCGGTCCCAGAAGCTAAATCCTCAGCCTGATATAAATAAAGCTTTTCCGTACAATAACCTGGACTAGGATATATAAATCCTCTATCCAACCATGTTTTAGCGGTAAAACCAGTTTCTTCTTTTAGTTCACGTACTGCTGTTTCTAAAGGTGCCTCACCTTTATCACGCTTACCTGCTGGAAATTCATAGATGATTTCACCTACTGGTGTTCTAAATTGACGTACCATAACTATATAATCTTTATCAAGTATAGGAATAACACAAACACCACCAGGGTGAGTAAAATACTGTCTTGGAGCCACAATTCCACCAGAATTTTCTATCTCTACCTGATCTTCAATAAAATCTAGAAAGCGACCCTTATGTAAAATTTTAGAAGAAAGCTGTTTTTCTATCATCTATTAAATTCTACCCTTGAAAGCATGTTTTTGAAAAATCAAACAAAAATTTTCCGCAAGCGATCCAAATTTTCTTTAGGTAAATGATTCTCATATTCCTTGCGAAGAGCCTTAAATTCATCAATAAAGGCTTTAATATATTTACCAGCTCTAGGATTCAGTATGTAAGCTTTCCAGCTAGGAATTTCATAAGAATGATCAACATACTGCGACCAAGCTGCGCAAGCTACAAAATCAACATTGGGAATATCTGGACTTTTATGCATTTTCCAATATTTATAAAATCCACTAATAAATTCACTAATCTGTTTAGAACTTTCTTGAAACTCTGGATCAAATTTTTCTTTTTCAACCCAAGCCTCCGCATTCATAACAAAACTTGGATAAGGTCTAAAAAGACAAGTGAAGCCAAGATTTTCATTAAGCACTGCAACATTTTTCATTTCATGAAACTTGTCTTTAATTATTTCGGTAAACTGTAAACCAGCCCCCAAAAGGGTTTGATAGCCTTCAATACCAAGACTTTTTAAGGCAAGAGAAGTAGCAAAAACACCAGAAGCACTTCTGGTACACTCCAAAGAATATTGGACTGGAGATATCTGAAACTCTGCTGGATTAAAATATTTAAAATCACCAGAGTCCCACATTAACGTATTAAAATCTTCCTTATTTTTAACTATAAAAAAACTAGAACTATAAGGTGCAAAACCTGTTTTATGAACGTCAATCGTAATAGAATCTGCTAGGTGAAAGCTTCTACAGACTTCCTGAATACTAAACATCTTTTCAATTACTGATTTACGAAAAAATAACTTATTCTCTTCTAAATCATAATTATTATAAAAGCTAAATGCCCAGCCGATAGCAGCATCTACATGTAAATGCGGTCTGTGCATCTTAGGATACTTAGCAGAAAGCTCATCAATAACAGCACTTATCTTATTAATATCATCTAAAGAACATGCATCTGTAGTACCAATAGTAATTAAAACAGTAGGCACTACAATTCCAGAGCTGAAACACTGCTCTAGAGTATCTTTGAAATATTTAACATTAATAACATTCCTCTCATCAGCTGGAATACGAAGCGCATTACGCCTACCCACACCAATTGCCGCAAGAGTAGTGAAATTAGAGAAATGCCCTGTTTGGGAATTTATAAACTTGAACTCTTGCTTAACTCCCATTAAGCCATCTTCACGAATACCAGGGAATGCTTTATTTAAGCCTAAGAGATATCCGTACATATTTCCCTTAGTACCACCTTCAATAGAAAGACCGCCCACCTTGCTAATATCTTTATAGCCTAAGATTTTAGCGAGTGACTTAATTACCCTTACTTCTAGCTCATTAGCACGCTTACCATATTTACTTGTAACTAAGTTTGGGTTAATAACGATAGCACCCATCGCCCCAAGTACGGCTGGTAAGAGGGTTATAGGAATTACATTTCGCCAATCCTTTCCAGATCTACTGTCATAAGAATTATAATAAGGAAGTGTGGACTCTATAGCATCTTTTTCAATGCCAAGCTCCTCTTGAACCTGTATACCATAATCAAGAAAATCCATGTCCAAAGTCTTATTAGGCTTTCTTGAATACTCTAAAGCTTTATACAGAAAATCCTTAATATTAGGAAAAAAGGCCTCAAAATGCTCACTAGTATCAAGCATTTCACCATTTAAAGCACCGATCTCTATTACTTCAAGCTTTTCAAGATATCTAGAATCTAAATCTAGCTCTCTAAGAGCTTTCACATCAAATTCTTGAAAACCTAAATCTTCATTGATCGTGGTCTTATCCATTCTTAGAATATATCGTATGAATTAAAATCTAAATATTTACCTTCAGAACTAATACTTTTTAGGCTAAATGGCTCTTCTACACCAATAACCACACCATCAATAAGACCTTTAGCACCACCTGTAAACAGACCACTTACAGCTCCACCAATAAAGCCAACTGGTACACCTACCGCAGTTCCCAAAACACCGCCACCTAAAGCATTATAAAGATCTTTAGAATGATCTACAGACTTAGAAGCACTACCGCGCGCAGCCCCTAAAACTAAGCCTGCTGGTGCTGTAAAAAATGGACCAATAAATTCCTCTAACTCAACATTAGCTCTTTTTTCATTTTCAGCAATTAAACCTACTACCTTGCTATTTAAAGAATTAACATCGGATTGAATAGTAGTATTTTGAGCCTTAAGTCCTTCAAGAGCTTGCTTTAATGCAGCAATCTGCCTTTCTATATCTTGTCTTAAAGAAGTAGATTCACTAGAAGTAGCTTTTAATCTAGCATCTAAATCATCAATTTGAGCTTGCAAATCAGTAATACTAGTGTCACTCAGAGAACTAACGTTATTTAAAGTCGTGTAAGAACGCTGAGCTGGCTTAAGAGCAGGATAATAAGCATCTGCTAAAACTGCTGTAGCATTAGCCATAGAAGCTGCAAGTAAACTAGAAACTAGAATTTTTCTGATCATAAATATATTTATAACATGGAAAGTAAATATTAAACCGTGGTGAAAATTAAAACCTGACAGTCCGTGATGAAAAATGAAATTTTTCATCACCTCCTTAATATGACAATATGTATTATAATATTTACTACCAACTAACTTATTAGCCCTAGATATCTTAAAAGCATAAAGCCGAATGACTGCAAGCTTAACCGCAACAAGTATAAATAATCCCCCACTTTTAGAAAACACTAGCAGCTCTAAGGACTGGCCCTGTTCAGGAAACAGAAACCAGCACATCTGAACCCAAGCAAGAGAATCTCTTAGATCAAACGAAAGCCTATTTAAATGCGAAAAATCTTTCACTACCAGATCCAATTTCGAAGTTTTTAGACCGGGTCGCCGATGGCAAAGATAACATAGTTCTACCAAGAATAAATTCCTCTGTAATATCAGGTTATATGGCAACGCCTTTTCTCGAAGGTTTTCCCTTAATCAGTAAACTTATAAACCAAACCCCCAGATTAGATTTAATAGCCAAAGCATCAGAAAAAATTATTAAATCCGCAAAAAGAAATGATTTACTGAGAATCATCGCAGGTTTCGCTGATATCGCGAACACTATAATAAGACCAGTAGAAGATATATACCTAGGTCGCAGCATCGTAGTCGCCTTAACTAACGCTTCTGAAACATTAGAAGAGGTTTTAAAACTCAAGAATGCAAGCTACAAAAATCTTTTAGATGGTCCACGCAGAGCTATAGATCTTATCGAGAAAGCCTTTACAGACTTATCTAAAAAACAAGGGAAAATCGACCTAAAATCCCAAGAAGATATACAGTGGTTAAGGGACAGTGGAATCTTCGGAATAGCTAGCTTCACTGCTGGTATAACATCCTTTCTAGGTAAAGTGATCAAAAATAAACCACTGGCTATCGGAGGAAGATTTATTCAGACATACACTTCAGATGGCGATAAATTTCTCAGTAATAATTCAGATAGAAACTATTCTGGTTTCGGATTTACCTTAGAAAATATGTTTGACAACATAGTTAGATTTACTAAAGGTAAAGTCCCTGAAAAAATAACTAAAATACTTATAGCTGGTCAATATGCCATAAGTTGGACCAGTAGAACCCTTGCGGCAAGATCTCAAGCAGCAGCACATAAAGAAAATTTACCAAAAATATACGAGAACCCTCTTCTCTATGCAAGGCAGGCATCAGCAGCGTTATTTAAAGCATTAAATCCATTTGATACAGTCGGCAGTAGTAGGAGCGAGTTTCTACAAGATGTTAAAATAAATCCCTATGCTTAAAAAGCTTTTAACCAAAATTAAAAAGAAAATTCGCTTCGGTGGTGACAACAATGTATTTCTACAAGGCTCATTCAAAAAAGCATTTAAGGTTAACTCTCAGTCAGAAAAATTAAACTATCTATGGATAGTCTACGATTCATGCAGGTATGATACTTTAGAAGCCGCTCAGACACCCATTCTAGATTCATATGCAACAATTTACAGTGCTTGGGCTCCAGCTACCTACACACTTCCATCGCATATTTCTTTTTTTGCTGGTATTCTACCATTGGTTTATGAGCCAATACCTTACTTAAATAGATTTCACACTCAGCTAATCACTATGAAAAAAGCAGGTGAAGCAAGAGCTGAAGCTATCAATGATTTAACTGTGATTTTACCCCAAAGTGACAAAGATATAATTCACGGTTTTAACGAGCTTGGATATTACACAGTCGGTTCAGGATCAGCATCTTGGTTCGCAAAAGAAGTATTAGTAAAAAATTTCCAAGATTTTCAATTTAAACGTGCTCAATCCTTCACCGAGCAAATTAGCTACATAACAGAAAAGCTTTCACAGAAAGCTACAGATAAACCATTCTTCGCATTTATGAATTTAATCGAAACACACTCACCATACATGCACTATGGTGACGATAGAGAAGAATATGGAATAAAAGCCCGCGGTGAAATGAATTTCCCACCACAAGAGAACTCCGAAGAACTTAACAGTAGAGGTAAGAAATTACATAAAGCACAAATAGAGGCGGCAGAATACTGTGACAGTAAGCTTCCTGAACTTTTTGATAATTTACCTAAAAATACTTTAGTCATTTTAACAGCGGATCACGGAGAAGCCTTTGGTGAAGATGGTTTCTGGGGACATGGAGTTTATCACCCTAAGGTTATGAATGTGCCGATGGCTTGCTTTAGATTAGATAAGAAAAAGACCGTATAATACCAAAATACCTTTTTAATAGAGTCTAAAGTCTTAACTTGAACATAAGCTCCATCTCATAAAAATGCCTAGGTGAGCTTATTTCTATGAATGTAAATGCGACTGATGCAGCAAACTTCTAATGAAATGACTGCTATTATTTCGGGTGACATAAGCACAGAATCTACAGATACAAAAGGTCGTATCAGCGACCTAAGGTCAAACCTTAGTCTTGGAGAATACAGCGATAGCGGCCGAGCTATGGTATCTGGAACTATCTATAAAGACGAAAGTCAGCACACTCAGACCAAAAATCAAAATGCTAATTTCGAGTACAAAATAGTAGGAGAAATTCCTCCTCCTCCAGCTGCTTTAGATTTCTGACCAGAATTTTATGCACGCGGTAAAGGAGTTACCGAATGGGACGTCCCCGAAACTAAGAATTTCCTCCCACCACCGCCGCCGCCACCGCCGCCAAGTGGTTCTTTAATACTTGATTTAAATGGCGATGGGGTAAAGATGGAACTATCGACGCTAAAGATACTGCATACAAAGATTTACAACTTGGGGCTGACATGGATGGTGACGGTAAAGTAGGTGATGGTGAATTAAAAGGGTTAGAAGAATTAGGTGTTAAATCTATTTCAACTAAATTCACAGGTCAAGTTGGTAGCAAAATAGACGCTAACGGAAATGACATCAGTCTTGAAAGTACATTTACTCGAGTAGTTGACGGTGAAGAAAAAACACTTAAAACCGTGAATGCCTTTTTTGTTACCGATGCTGCTGAAAGATTTCGCCAAACTAATCTCTCAAGTAAATTAGCAGAAGCCGAAGCAAATAAACAAGCTTATGTATCTGAGCTATCTAGTACTGTTGTTTTATCTAGAAAAGATTCATTAACAGCGGATATATCTTCAATAGATTCAGAAATCGAAAATCTTCGTAGCCAAATTGATACCAAAATACCATTTTAATCTGAAAAAGACTTTTATATGTCCCTTGCGCAGTCCTAGTTTCGGACTGCTTGGACTCAAAAGAATTTTCCAGAATGGTATGAGTAAAAAAATTTCAGCTCAACTACTAAATATGAGATAGAATTAATCTTAATATTATCTGTAACAAGCTAAATGAGCAGATCGCCTGTCAAAATCGCAATAACCTGTGATACCCAAAGATTGGGCTGTAAATTATTAGTGAATTTACTGAAAATTAATGGTGCAGAGCCAGTGGTTATACCTACGCTATTAGAAGCTGGAGAAGGCTTTTTCAAATTCAATACACCATGCGAAGAGCTTAAAAGAAAACATTTAGAAAAAGTCGCAGAGTTAATGAAAGGCGTAGATGCACTAATACTCCCTGGTAATAAATATGATCTTCATCCTAGTTATTATAAAGATGCTTCTCTTCACCCTAAAACGCTGCTCTGTGACAATCCATGCAATCTCAGATTCGATTCTGAATTTATCATGGCTCGCTACGCACTGTTTGAAAGACCCATGCCAATATTAGCTATATGCGGTGGCATGCAATTGATCAATGTTATACTCGGTGGATCTTTAGTTCAAGATTTAACAGATGACTGTCGCACACAAGAATCTGGCACTCAACATTGTGACCCAAATTTCAGTCACAAGCCAGATATAATCCAAGAAACCCTAAAAGAAAGATTTTTTAGGATGCTTGAAAATGGTGAAAATGCAAATATCTTTGATGCTACTCACGGCATGGAGATTATAAGAGATTCTGAACTAGCTCGGCTTTATAAAAAATACGCGCCAGAACTAGATCTTTCAGATGTAGACGAACTAAGTATCCATCACCAAGGACTCTTTAAAGAAAATCTCAGTAAGGAATTAAAAGCCGTAGCTTATGCACCAGATGGATTAATAGAAGCAGCAGAAATGCCATCTCACCCTAAATTCAACATCCTCACACAATTTCATGTGGAATATAATGTAAGTAGACTTGCCAATCCTATCGTGCAAGAGTTAATTAAATCTATTTAGACTATGGCTTACTTCAATTCTTCTGAAATTTATATCTCTGAAATGTTAAAAGAGATCGGAGTCTCATCAATAGGTGATCTATTCAGAGATATTCCAGCTGAGCTTCTTTTAAAGCATGATTTAGAATTAGATTCAGCATTAGCGGAATGGGAAGTACAAGAATATTTCCACAAGCTTAGCTTAAAAAACAATTACAGAATTAACAACTTCAAAGGAGCCGGAGCTTATCAACATTACGTTCCAGCTTTAGTAAGATATCTCAGTTCTAGAGGCGAGTTCTTAACATCATACACACCATATCAACCAGAAGTTAGTCAGGGAACGCTTAGAGCTATTTATATGTTTCAATCTTTCATGGCTGATATCTGTGGCATGGATTTAGCTAATGCCTCCATGTATGATGGAGCCACAGCTCTAGCAGAAGCTCTCTGCATGGCTCATCGCATCCATAAGAAGAGGAAAATTTATTTATCTAAATTTACCCATCCAGAATATATAGAAGTCGCAGAAAATTACTTAAATGCTTTAGGCTTAGAAATTATTTTTTTTGAAGATTTAAGTCAAGTAGAGAATTCTTCGATAGTAAGCATTCCTAATCCAAATTTTTATGGTGAATTACTTAGTCACAGTGAAAGGCTCAGACTAAGTGAAGAAATAAAGAGCAGAGATTTATTTTTAATCATCTCTACCAGTGAGCCTTTTGCTCTATTCATGGACGAAAAGCTAAAAGATTTAGGCGTAGAGATAGTCTGCGGTTCAGCGCAATCCTTTGGTAATCCCGTATTTTACGGTGGAGCTCAAGTCGGTTTTATAGCAAGTAAATTAGAACACGTTAGGCAAATGCCTGGTAGATTAGTCGGCAAGACTACAGATCGCAAAGGCAACACTGGTTATGCTTTAACCTTTCAAGCAAGAGAACAACACATTAAAAGAGATAGAGCTAGCTCTAATATCTGCACCAATCAATCTATCCATGCTCTCTGTGTAGCTATCTACTTAAGCATGCTAGGTATATCTGGGGTAGAAAAAATAATTCAAGACTGTTATTTAAAAGCTCAGCTCATAAAAAATACACTTGAAAAATTCCCAGAGCTTACAGTATTTTCAGAAAATACCTTTAATGAATTTACGATACAGATCGATTTCAATGCTGTGGAAAGGAGATTAGGCTTAGAAGCAACAAAGCAGCTCAAGGAATACTTAGATAGTTACTTAGTAAGCTTAAGTAAATTTAAGACACTCACTAGTCACAACTTAATTCCAGAAAGGCTTTTAAAAAATTTCAAGCAAAATGAAATTACTAAGCCGTTCGAAGATCTAAGTAACAGTTATTTACTTGCCATAACGGAAACTAATTCGATAGAACACATAAAAATATTCATTGAAGGTTTAAATCAAATACTAGAAAATTCAGTCGAGATAAGCTTCTCAGAAGAATTATATATTAAGAAAGCAAGCGATACGCATTGTCAGTATTCAGAAAATGAAATAACTAAAATAGTAGATTCTTTACCAAAAATCGACCCTAAAAACTACAAATTCGAATCTAAGACCGAGCTAGATGTCTGTAGATATTTCACAAGACTCTCACAGAAAAATTTCTCCATAGACACTAATTTCTATCCACTAGGTTCTTGTACCATGAAATACAATCCTAAAGTTAACGATGATATAGCGAGTCTGGCTTCTTGGACTGGAGTTCATCCTTATGAAGATGAGGAAAATATTCAAGGCGTACTAAAAGTTTATGAAGAACTAAATCAATCACTCTGTGAAATTACTGGCTTTGATAGTTTCAGCTTACAGTCAGCGGCTGGAGCTCAAGGAGAGTTTTCTGCGTTATTAATGGCAAAAAAATATTTCAATGATAAAGAAACTCCAGAAAGAAACATAGTTCTAGTACCAGATTCAGCCCATGGTACCAATCCAGCTAGTGCTATTATGGCTGGTTTTAAAGTCATTTCAGTAAGATCAGCAGCAGACGGTGACGTAGATTTAGAACATTTAAATGAACTCTGCACTATTCATTCTAAAAGCATCGCAGTGTTTATGTTAACCAATCCTAATACCCTAGGGATTTTCAGCAAACGTATTCAGATCATTACTAAAACTATTCATGACCATGGTGGATTAATGTACTATGATGGAGCGAATCTTAATGCAATAGTCGGGACAAGTCGCCCAGGTGATATGGGTTTCGATTTAATACACCTCAATGTTCACAAAACATTCTCAACGCCACACGGTGGTGGTGGACCTGGAGCTGGTCCTGTCGGTGCTAAAGGTAAGCTCGTAAAATATTTACCAAGTCCTTATTTAGTTAAAGATGCTGGTGGCAACTTAAAATGGGATAAAACTAAGAGCCAATCGATAGGACGAATCAGATCTTTTCACGGGAATTTCAATGTACTAATTCGTGCACTTACCTACATCAAATCCAATGGCAAAGAAGGTATTTCCCAAATCGGTCAGATAGCGACTCTTAACGCTAATTATTTACAAGAGAAAATCAGAAAAAGTCCTATACTATCGGAAGAAGGCCTTTTCAGTCCTTATTTTAACGAAGTATGCAAACATGAATTTATTATCAGTGCAAGTAGATTTAAAGAAAAATATGATATTAGTGCTTTAGATATAGCTAAAAATCTTCTAGATAAAGGGATTCACGCCCCTACCATTTACTTCCCCACTAATATTAATGAATGTATCATGATAGAACCTACTGAAACTGAATCTAAAGAAAGCTTAGATGCATTAGTTTTAGCACTAGAAGAAATTATTACTTTAGCCAAAACAGAAGCTGGTAGAGAGCTGATTAAAACGGCACCGCATACTACGGAGTTTTCACGCTTCGATGAAGTTAAAGCTGTTAAGGAACCTGTTTTGAGCTGGATGATGGAGGGTTAATTCCCAAAGCTAGTAGCTAAGCCCATAAATAACCTGAAATCATAACCAGCCTGCTCCCCTTCATAGACCTCAACTACAGGAAAGCCTGCACTGATGTTATAAACCACCCTGTCATTAAAAGTCATTCTCACTCCAGGACTTAAAAATACAGTAACCCCACCATGATTAGGAACCCTACGATTATCTATCTCGGGTACGCCCTGAGCTAAAGTATTCACCTCGAAAATTAAATCCCAAGCTACATGCTGCCCTAAAATATGCTCGGGTAATAATTTTTCAAAAAATATATTACATTTATGTTCTTCATGGTCATGACTATGCTGGAAAGGATCTTTATGAGTATGATGCACGGGATAACTAACTGCTAGATTATAACTAGCCAAATCCCCCACATCAGTAGAGGCTTTCCCTTCGGTACTTAACTTATAGAGAAAATTAGCATCTAAATTTACCTTATTAGAAAAGGTCTTAGAAAGAGCTAAACCAAACATCGGATCAGTAGAGCCAGAGCTAGGCTGATTTACAGTCTCGAAAATCTCCCCATTATCAGCTTTCACAGAACTATTTCCAGTAGGCAGTTTCACACCAGCTAAAATAGCTGACTGAAATTTATGTTTCTCAGAATTTAAAAATCTATACTGACTAAGTAAAGTAAGCCCCCCGAAACCAATCGAATTACCAAGCTGCTCCAATTCACCATCATGCACCTCATGAAAGGCAAAGCCATTACTAAACGGCATGCTAGCAGAGATACTTAAATCATCAGTAATACCATAAGCCACATTTAGAGTAGAAGTGAGACTAGAATTTAAATCATCAGCATGTTGTTTTTTACTAATTAAACTACTGATCTGAGACTGAGAGAACCTACCGGAATTCAGATAACTCAGACCTGTACTGACACTCAGCACCCCTTTAGGCAGAGTATATGCTGGTAATGTAATGATAGGCCCAGCGAGCCCGCCAGCTTGTATACCAGCTGAACAGCCACAGGCACCACCATGAGCGGAAACTGAATTAGAAGCTAAGAATAAAGCTAATAGTAAATAATAAAGACGAGTAAACATGGCAAAAGACTATTCTAACTCAGCCCTGCACCAAAAACCGAAGTTTTAGCATTTAAAAGCTTTTTTAGAACTTCACTCTTTAAATCCTCACCAGTAAAGCCTTCTGTCTCTATATCTTTTATCATCTTTAAAAATTTCTTACTGGTCTTTTTAGTAAGACTACTATCTATCAGAGTATTTTTTATCATCTCCACAGAACCTAAATCTATCGAATTAATTCCGGGTAGAGCACTACGAGTAACCGTCAGCTTCTGCTTTTCACATATTTCTCTTAAAAACTTCACTTCAAGAGGGGTCACGACAGAAAAAGCATAACCAGATTTACCAGCTCTAGCAGTCCTACCAATACGATGCACATAATCCTCGGAATCTCGTGGCAGATTATAGTTTATAACAGCCTCTATATCATCTACATCTATGCCTCGCGCTGCGATATCGGTAGCGATGAGAATCTGAGCCTCACCTTCTCTAAATTTACGCATTACAGCATCACGTTTATTCTGCTTTAAATCACCATGTAAATTCGCTACACTGAAGCCCTCATCTTTAAGCGTATAGTACAGTTTATCTACTTGCACCCTAGTATTACAAAAAATCATCACAGAACGCAGTCTGTATGAGAATAGTAGGCGCTTAATCAGTTCTATCTTCTGCTCAGCCTTCGTTTCAAAATATTTCTGATCTATTTTAATCTCTACAACCTTCTTCTTGACTAAATTTAAAAATTCAGGCTTTTTCTGATGTTTATGAGCAAGCCTAACTATCTCCTGTGGCATAGTCGCAGAGAAGAGAGCTGTCTGTTCGCGATTTTTAGTCGCATGCAAAATCGCTTCAATATCATCTTTAAAACCCATTTCCAGCATTTTATCTGCTTCATCTAGAATCAAGGTTCTAACCGCTCTTAGCTTAACGGTTCCTTGCTTAATATGATCTAATAAACGTCCAGGAGTCGCCACAATAATACGTGGCTGAGTTTTTAAAGTTTTAAGCTGTGCGTTCATACTCTGTCCGCCGTATATAGCCATGCAAG
>JBJTTW010000012.1:0-1669 GCA_046080385.1 bacterium | reverse complement strand
CTAAACTCCTCTCTTGTTCATCTTCTGAGTTAGAGAATTCATCAAAAATTTCTCGTGAGAGCTCCTGTCCAGTCGGAATGTCTGCTAAAGCTTTAGAAAACCCTGCTCCAAGCAGCAAATTAAATTCTTTCATCAAACCTTCTCCCAAAGATAATCTAAAGCAGAACACCTGCGAATCCCAAATTCACCAATTATTAGATCATCACACTCTTCTAATGAAATCTGTGTAGCCTTTACTTCAGGAAACTTTTTCTTAAGGTAAATTAAATTAGAATCTAATCCCTGACAAGAAAGTTTTACTTCTATAAATTCAATAGGCTTACGATTCTTTAAAATAACGAAATCCACTTCTCGCTGTTCTAAATCACGGTACATTCTCAGCTCCATATCATAGCCTTCAGTATCCTCAATAAAATTACACCACTTTAAAAGATGGTTAGCGACTAGGTTTTCAAAGCGGGCAGCTTGATTTTCGATTAAATTCCAGTCGAAAAAATATAATTTAGATTCTTTTTTTACAGCTTTAATTTTAGGAGAGCTGAAAGAATAAAGCCGATAGACGTGATATAGATTAGAAAGTATTTCTATCCAGCGTTTAAGTGTCTGGTGAGAAACTTCTAAATCTTCTCTAAGAGAGTTAATAGAGAGAGTACTCCCGACTGAATCTATAAGACGCAGTGACAAAAGGTCTAATAAAGATATTTCAGAGACTTTTTCTAGACTAGTAATTTCTTCATTAATTAACCTAGTCCTATACTCCCTAGACCAGCGTCTAGCCGAAGTCTTATTATTAGATAAAAATGGCTCGGGGAAAGGACCTAAGTCTAGAAGCTGAATTAAAAGATCTTGTTTTTTCTTACCTATTTCTCTTATGCTCAGAGGATGTAATCTAAGTAAGTGATAGCGTCCTTGTAAAGAGTCTCCGCCACGACGATAGTAATCTAATTTAGCTGACCCTGTAACTAAAATTTTCAGATCATCTTTTCTTTCGTCATAGAGTCCTTTTAGTAAATTTCGCCAACGTGTAAATTTATGAATCTCATCTAAAACTAGGTAACCAGGTTCACGAGGGAAAGCTTTTTTTAGGATGAGTTCCTTATCTTCAGATATATCCCAATTCAGATAACGTTTTTTATCTTTTTTTATAATATCTATAGCTAGTGTAGTTTTGCCACACTGGCGTGGGCCTGCAAGCAAAACCATTTTTTCCTTAAGATCATTTTTAATTTGCTCTTCTAAGTAGCGTTTCATAATACTAAAATTTTACCCCGACTTAAAAATTTAGTACTAAATTTTAAACTTGGGTTGAAATTTTCAGAAAAGCTAAAAGAAACTCAAACAATAAATACTCACAGCCATATTTCTAAGTAAACTAGCTTTAGAATTTTCTTCTAAAGTTGAAAGACCCTGATTATCAACACCAGTATAAATATTCAAGCCATTAAGGAAGTGATGAAAAATGAAATTTTTCATCACTGACTGTCAGGTAAAGAGATTAAGGATCCGCTCCCCGAGCTAGGTTTTATACCTCGGTCGGGGTCGAAAAATGCTAAAAATAGCATTTTTCAGCGGATCCTTGTATCTTTAAAAATAGATCTAGCAAATAAATGTTAGATTAGTAAAAGAGAAGAGAAGGCTCTCCTAGAGAGCCTCACGATCTAAGTAAATT
>JBJTTW010000011.1:0-10180 GCA_046080385.1 bacterium | reverse complement strand
TCGCCTATATCATAGATAATGACAGGCTTTTAAAACAAATTGTCAATCTTAAACCCGCCGCCAAAACTCTTGTCGGTATTCTACAACTCCATTTGAAACGTTTTTATGATTTGGCACCCCTAGGGTGCGGAATGTGAGATGAAAAATGAAATTTTTCATCACTTCCTTAAATCATTCTGTATCCACAGTAATTTAGAAAAAGATCTAATCGCTTGATTCTTAGCTTCCTGAGGGATTTCTAAGCTCATAGTAGTCGCATTAATCGCATCAGCAACAAATCCCATCAAAACATTCATCTGCACAATTGGCACATAAATCTCTTTATTACCAGCTTTACGAGTGTGGATCTTACCTACGAAATCCAAATATTCTACAAGTTTATCGTCGTAAGGACCCGTTACTAACTTAACTAAATATGCTGCTAAATGAGTTTTCCTAAACTTAATCTGTTCATGCTCCACACTTAATTCTTCTAAAGAATTAGGCGTAGCACCTTCAAAACCATGCTGCTTAGACAGAAACTGTCTTTTCGTACAATCATAAGTAAACAGCTTATTATAAACAGCGTCTACAAGAGTATTTACCACAGGTCCTAAAAGTGAAACAGCCCCTGTAACCGTTTTTATATCATCAGCATTAAAACCAATAAAATCACACAAATACTCAAATCTATACTTAAGATCTGATTCCAACCTAGCTTTATCAATAGTCTTCATAAAAGACATCCTGGCAGAAGGGTTTAATCTATAGATAAAGTTAATGATAAGAAATTTCATTGATTATTTTAAAGCTAAAGATCATTTCCCCTCAAACTTGCTAAAATAGCTAACTAATATGTCTAAAACTCTCTTCGATAAAGTCTGGGATGCACACGTAGTGGAAGCACTTCCTGGAGATAATTACCTGATATTCATGGATAGAATAGTGGCTCACGAAATCACTACACCACAGGGTGCGATTCAAATCGATGAAGAGTTCGCTGGCAGAATTTTTGATGCTAATCGTATTTTAGCGATCAATGATCATGTCGCTCCAGCGAAGGATACAGCTACAGCTATTCAAGCAAGCGTACTTAGGAAATGGGCTAAAAAGCATGGCATAAGACATTTTGATATCGGTGAAAATGGTATCTGCCACGTAGTCGCCCCAGAAAGAGGCTATGTCCAGCCTGGGATGACACTTTGTTGTGGCGATAGCCACACCTGTACTAATGGAGCTTTCGCGTGTTTCGCTCTAGGAATCGGGACTACTGCTAATGCTGGAGCTATGCTCTCTCAGTGCCTATTACTGAAAAAACCTAAAGTTATGCAGATTAACCTTGCAGGGAAACGCCGTCAGGGAGTTTATGCTAAGGATATTATTCTAGCTATTATTAATAAAATTACCTTTAAAGGCGGTACTGGCTTCGTTCTAGAATACACTGGTGATGCTATCGCTGACCTAGACATGGAAGAACGCATGACTATCTGTAACATGGCTATAGAAGCTGGTGCTACTAGCGGCATGATAGCTGCAGATGAAGTGACTTTTGAATACCTGAGAGGTAAAGAACAGATCACTAAAGATTCTACTGAGTTTGATGCCCTAAAAGCTAAGTGGTCTAAATTCACTCCAGATGCAGGTGTTAGCTATGATGAAGTCATCGAAATAGATGTTTCTGCACTAAAACCTACAGTTACTTGGGGAATTAATCCTGGTGAATCTAGCAGCTTCGATGGCATAGTCCCTGCTGATGCAGATCCTAAGGCTTTAGAATATATGGGACTTAAAGCTGGAGATAAATTAGCCGACCTACACATAGACCAAGCCTTTATCGGTAGCTGTACTAACGCTAGAATATCTGATCTTAGAATCGCTGCAGGCATTTTAAAAGGTCAAAAAGTTTCCATCCCGACTATTATTACACCTGGGTCTCAAGAAGTTAAGCGCCAAGCGGAACGTGAAGGATTACATGAAATATTTCAAGACGCTGGAGCACTCTGGACTCATGCTAGCTGCGGACCTTGCCTAGGAATGAGTATGGGCGTAGTCGCACCACAGGAAAGATGTATCTCTAGTACTAACCGTAATTTTCCAGGGCGTATGGGAGCTGGAGCAAGAACGCATTTAGCTAGCCCTGCAATAGTGGCTGCGACAGCGATTAAGGGCAGGATTACTTCGCCTGAGCTGTTGCTGGCTGGGGTGTAGTAAAATACCTGAATTAAGTTGTTGAATACTCCAACTCATGGGAACATTAACTTTATGGGTCACAGGGTTGATTTTATCTCAATCAAAAAATACAATGAAGCTTAAATGCTATTTTTAGCATTTTTCAGCGGATTGCTTAAGGAAGTGATGAAAAATGAAATTTTTCATCACGGACTGTCAGGTAAAGAGATTAAGGATCCGCTCCCCGAGCTAGGTTTTATACCTCGGTCGGGGTCGAAAAATGCTAAAAACAGCATTTTTCAGCGGATCCTTAAAGTACCCTCTTGAAAAAAGCTCAGGAATCTAATATAATAATCAACCTGTTATGAAAACATACGAACTATTACTAATTCTTCCTGGAACTTTCGATGATAGCTCTGCTACTAGATTTATTAAGGACCTAGAGAATACTCTTGTTAAATTTAACGCAAAAATTAATGATCTTCAATTGAAAGGTAAACAGCAGTTAGCCTACTCAATTAAAGATAAAAAAAGTTCTTTCCAGATAGTAGCTAAAATCACGGCTGAGCCTAAAGATATTGCTGCTATTAAAGTGAGATTAAAGCTTGTAGAGGATCTTCTACGTTTTGAAATCTTTAATCTTCCAGAAGTGGTAGTATCTTAATAATATGACTTTTGCAAGCGTAACTTTATCTGGTACTTTAAAAAATAAAGCTGAACAGAGGTTCACAGCTAATAATGTTTCTGTAGTGAGTTTTACTATGGAAATTGAAAGATATGACTCTAAAGCCAAGGAGCTTAAGAGATACCCAATAAAAGCAAATCTCTGGGGAGATGCTCACGCAGAGTATTTAGAACGATTAAACCCAGGCACAGAAGTTCTGTTAATCGGGAGACCTCAAATAGATCAGTTTAACGACAGAGACGGTAATGCACAGAAGGTCTTCACGATAGAAGTTAGTAAAATTAATTTACTAGGTGCTTCTTCTGCTCTTGATAATTCTGATTACGCAAGCACTGCATCTCGCTCTAAATCATCATCTTTAACTAGTGATCTTAGTGAAGAAGATATGGAAATTCCATTCTAAGAGCCAGACTCAGAGCTATTTTCTTTATTTCATTTATCTAAAAACCGTATAAAAATTCTTGCTTAGAATTAGAATAATTATCAGTGAAGCTCTGAACTAGGCTTTTATCATCTGTTCTTAAATTCTTAGCTGACTTAGTGCCAAGATGAAAACTATTTTTTTCATCTATATGCACCATATTAAGCTTAGAGGCTGTGCTATTCAAATTATTTATAGAACTATGATGCAAAAAAGACATTCTTAAATTCATTTTCTCATTACTTACTATGTTAATTTCCTGCTCTAATGAGCGATTTACTGATTCAAAAAAAATATTTACAAACAGCAAAACGCTACACAAGCCAAATAACAAAGCTAATAAAACTAAAAGTCGATATGAATTAACTTGAGCCATTACTTTAGTATAAACCTAGCAGCACGGAGTTTGGCTGAACGTGAACGAGAATTTTCCTTAAGCTCCTCATCAGTAGCTATTAAAGGCTTTTTAAAACTCAGCTCAAATTTATATTTATCATTAGCTTTCTTGAAAAACTGTTTTACTATCCTATCCTCAAGTGAGTGAAAAGAAAGTATAGCTACAGTAGCACCATCAGCTAATACTTCTGGTAAGGACTCTAAGAGAGTCTCTAGGACCTCTAATTCTTTATTTACATAGATTCTGAGTGCCTGAAAAACCTTAGTCGCAGGATGAGCCTTAGAATGTTTATGATATTTTCGCCAATAAACTTCTTTAACTAAATCAGCGAGCTGCTTAGAAGTTTCTACTGGGCGCTGTTCTATGATCCTCTGAGCGATTTGCCTTGAAAGTCTCTCCTCTGCATAGTTATAAAATATATCTGCGATATCTGCTTCTTTAAAAGTATTTATAACATCATAAGCACTGACTAAAACGTCTCTATCCATGCGCATATCAAGTGGCGTATCATGCAGATAACTAAAACCTCTATCAGGGTCATCTAACTGTAAAGAGCTTATACCTAAATCAACTAAAATACCCCCCGTAATTTCAATCTCATTCTCTTCACAGAAATCCTTTACCTGAGAGAAATTAGCATGAATTAAATTCCATTTATTTTCGATCAAAGTATCATTCCTATCATTAGTAAAGCCTTGGCTTAAAGCCTCACTATTAATAGCAGCCTGAAGCTCCCTGTGGCTCTCTATAACATTAATATCCTGGTCGAAGGAATATAGCTGACCTTGACCGGTAAGCTTCTCTAAAATAAGCTTAGAGTGGCCAGCAGCACCTAAGGTACAATCGAAATATATTTTATCCTTATTTATATCAAGGTATTCAAGCACCTCGCTCGGCATTACTGGTGTGTGAGAAAATTCAGGCATGATCTTTTAATAGGAAAAAAAATTCATTTTAGCATTTAAAAACTTTAAAAATGCTTGCACTGCTTTAAAGCGATGACTATAAGAATTTTTTTCCTGAGAACTCAATTCTGCAACCGTTCTTGACCTATCTATCGAATAATCAGTATTAAACTCTTCCGCGGCTAAATCATTTCCTGAAACCATATCTAGCCTCGAACTCGTAGGTTTGTAAATAACCTCCTCTAAACACGGATACACCACTGGATCAAAGCCAAAACCCTGCTCACCATGCTTTTCATAAGCTAATTCTCCATACCAATACTGCTGTGTCTGAAAAAGTATTTTTCCAGAAGGTTCAGCCAAAACTAGTGCACAGACATAACGCACACGCCTGTCATTATAAGCCTGCATTTCATTTAATAAAGCATTTATTCCTTTACTTGGATCACGCAGATATCTACCTGAATATATACCTGGTGCTTTATTTAAAGCAAAAACTTCTATGCCACTATCATCTGCTAAAGCTAATCCCTGAACAGCTTTAGCTCCAGCTATAGCTTTTAAAGCAGCATTTCCAAGATAAGTATCTTCTGTCTCATCTACTTCGAAATCTTGTATTCCTTTATCTGAAAGGGTTTTAAAACTATCTCTACTAAAATTCTGTGTTTTTAATCCAGAAGCTAAATCAGCATTAGCCTGCATTAAATTATCAAAAATTTCTTGAAATTCAGCCACCTTGCCTTGATTAGTAGTGCAGATAGTTATTTCTCTGGTTTTAAGCATCGTTTTTATATTATAAATATCAAAATAATATCAATCAGCCTTTATATAATCTATGGGTAGTATTATAGAAGCACTAAGTGGATTTACTGGTCATGTTAAATTATTGCAAACTGGAATTCAAAATCTTTCGAATATAATCCCAGGCGTACTTAACAGTACTGAAGAATTATCAACAAGACTAAAGCAGTTACCAGCAGATGTTTTAAGAAATCTACACAAGCCAATGGATCTAGAAAGCTCCTCTGCTAAACAACCAATAGTGGGTGAAACAAATTCTGATCCAGATTCTCTTGCTCGCATAGAACTGGATTTAATGAAATCCCAATCCTATGAAGAACGAAGCCGTATATATTATTCTGAAGCTGCTCTAGCAATAGAAAAAGCCTATCAGTTTAATCACGGCCTTTTTCAAGATAGTCTTAACTCTTCGTATGTAGAGTTTATACGTTCAATAGACAAAGAATTTACCCAAAACGATCAATCCTTCTATCGTTTTAAAGATCAAGTCATACCAAAAATAAAAAACGATTTTACATTGTGGCTCCAAAATTTCAATTCGGTACATGACTCAATTAATGGAGCAAGTCCTATAGACAATATTCAAGAAAAATATCCTATTCCATTTACATTAATGTACTCTCAAGCTGTTCAAGAAATTAGAGATAAAGAAAGCAAGGCTGCAGAAGATAGCTTAAAATGGCTTAATTTAGCAGGTAAATCATTAAATCTTTTATATACAATAAATAGAATAAATACTGATAATGCTCCTTTCGATGCCGCAACCCTTAACCCACGCGGAATATATGAAACTGGGGAGTTGAAAAAGTTTTTATTAAAAGAACTAGAAGAGAAGTTTAATCCTAAAAATATTGAAAAACTTGTCAAGCACTGTAAAAAACATCACAAACTTTTAAATTTGAGTGAAGATGCAAAGCAGAACTTAATTGATCTTCAAACAACAATCAAGAATTTTAAGTCAGATAGTTATAAAGAAAGCGTTTCTGAGCTTGATATAAATCAAGGTTTGACTATTAACGTAAGAAATATTGACTATATAGAAGGTTTCTTCACTAAAAAAACTGAAAATAGAGAAGAAATAGATACGCAACGTCTCTATATGATGCTCAATAGTGTTCATCAAGCCTATACAGAAAAATATACCCAAGAAGGATATGTCGGCGAGAAAGACCGTAATAAAATCGCTTCACAAATTTTAAATATAGTGCAGCTCCTAAAAAAACAAAGCACGCCTCAGACACAAGAAAGCCGCTCCGAGAAACAAGAAAACTTCATAAATTCACTAGAAAACTTTTACACAATAGAAAAAGAAAAAACAGCCAGCCTTTAATACAAGCCCGGGAACCACTTATCCAAAACACTCACTGGAAAAGCTATTCGAACTTTAGCCCTAGAATGCTCTGAATATAGTAATCCTTTATTTAGTAAAGTAGATAAAACAGTCCTAGCCTGCCTTTCCTTATAGCCAGTTAGCTCTGCTGCCAGACCACGTTCAAACGAACCAGTAATTAGAGCTTCTTTTAATAAAGCGTAGGAGCCTTTCGGTAAGTGACCTTTCTGTATTTCTAAATTTATATGATCAGAAACTCTCTCTAGTAAAGAGTTTAAATTTAATAGCTTAGCCATAAAATCTATCTGATCTATGCTAATTTCAAGAAAAAATTTACAGAAATCTACTAAGGCTCTCTCTGAAAGATTTCCCCTGCCATCTAAATCACCTTTACGCAGAGCATCTGCTTCCATTAATAAACGCTTATAATCAGTGGCTCTGCGAGCCAGACCGCGCGAAACAGACCATAAACTATTTCCTATACCTAAATTTCTTAAAAATGCATGAGAAAAAAGTCTAGCAACTCTACCATTACCATCTAAAAAAGGATGTATCCATAATAGTCTATGGTGTGAGGCACCCACAGCGATTAATTGTTGTAATTTCGATAGCTTATTTAAATCATAAGCTTCTTCAAATCTAGAGATAAACAGTGGTAGCTTATCTGCCGAGCAAGCAATATGGGACTGTAGCCAAACTCCAATTTCTGCGTTTTCGTCGTCCTCATGATCCTCATGCACACCTAGTGCACTGCGGTCATTCGTCCTCCTCAGCCTTGAACTTGTTCGTTTGGCTATAGTCCCAACATAAAGACCCACCTGAACATCCCGCTGCCTAAGTTTACCGGGGTTTACTTTTAACTTTTTCTTCGTCTTAGGATCTTCTACCCACTGAAGTTCTTTCGGTAATCGTTCATAGAAATGCCTGTGGATAAGGCTTAGATAATCAGCAGATACAATACTTGCAGGTTTGGCAATAGTGCCAGGGCAAGAATCCTCCAGAAGATTATTATTGATTAAACGCTGCACTTCTATATGAGCAAAAGCTTCTAGCTGTAAATTTCTTTTTTCAATATTTTGTGAATAATCACCGTTTAAAGCCCTCTCAATATCAATAGGATGAGTATTATGACCTTCTATTAAATTACTGTAATAGCAATTCATAGACCTTACTAGGTCTCCTATACTATCTAAGGTAATTTGATGCAATTGATTTGTCAGTATATTAGATTTAGAAATCAGCTTAAAAGCCAAATCCTCAAGTTCTTTATCTAATTTTGAAGGAAGCATTGGTTCCATTGCGTAAATTGTGCGTTTATCTATCATGCCCCGCTTCCTTTTTATTTTGCCGCTTATTTTGCCGCTTAAGTAAATAAGTAAATGAACTACTTGTTTAACTATTATCCTATTAGGTAACAGTTATTATATACCTTTTTTAAGCAAGCTTAAATAGATCTGTAAGTAAAAAATGCAAGTTTTTTTGCCGTTTAATGCAGTAAATTACAGTTTTAGCTATAATCTAAGCAATTATGCTGGGAACCTTAAGAGAAGAGATAGAGAATATCTATAAAAAAGACCCTGCCTGTAATTCAGTCTTAGAGATCTTCTTCTGCTACTCTGGTTTTCAAGCTATCACTGCCCACAGATTTTTTCATAAGCTATGGATAAAAGATTTAGGTTTATTAAATTTCGCTAAGCCCTCTTTAAAATTCTTTATCAGAGCTTCTGCTCACATTACTAAAATTCTTACTGGCATAGAAATACATCCTGCAGCACAAATAGGAAAAGCTTTTTTTATAGACCATGGCTCTGGAGTAGTAATCGGTGAGACGACTATAATCGGAGATAATGTAACTATCTACCAGGGAGTCACACTGGGAGGCGTTTCGACTAAAAAAGAGAAAAGACATCCTACTCTCGGTTCTAATATCATAGTAGGAGCTGGGGCTAAAATACTTGGAAATATTAGTATCGGAGACTATGTTCAGGTGGGTGCAAACTCTGTAGTAATTAAAGATATACCAGCGTACAGCACAGTAGTAGGCATTCCTGGCCGTATAGTAAAAATGAATGGTGAATTAAAAGATGCTATAAATAATTTAGAACATAATAATACGCCACCAGATTTTATAGAAGCGACTCTGCAAGCAATGGGAGCAAGAATAGAAGAATTAGAAAATGAACTTAGAAAGCTGAAAACTCCTAATAATCTATAGAACCATCATTAGAAGCTATCGCCGTAACCAAACCTCTAAAAGCTTTTGCTAGGCTTTCTGGAATATTTTCAGCAGCAAAAGGATTTCGCTTAGTATTCTGAGACTGCCCTTCTTTCATGTCTGCGTTCCCCCCCCCCCTGGGTCATACGAAAAATAGCAGCAGTAGCCATGCTTATAGACTTCTTTAGAGGATTAAGATTATCCCTCTCTGCTAAAAGCTCCGATCTCCTCAATGGATTATCCTGCATAAGCTCTTCTAATTTCACCGCTTTAAGATTATTTACAGAATAGCCTTTCGCCTCTGCTATTAAATTTTTCAATGCCTGATAGTCTTCTTTAGTTTTAACTAAAATTTCATCTCGTGCAGGATCATATTTAGCAGAAGGATTCTCAGCATATAAAGCTTCATAATTAGTTTTAGCAGCATGTTTCATTAAATCAGGGGTCGTTTTAAATAGCTCTTTCTCCCATGAATTAACTATATCAGTCATAAAATTAGAAATGATTTTTTCACTCCAAGACTGGGGATTACGTGTCTTTTTATAATAATCAATAAACTGCTTTCTCTGCTTCTCGTCTAAATCACGCACTCCACCGATACTAATATGAGCAGAACCACCAAGATTATAGAAAGCTGCTATAGGAATAGCTCGCATATCATTTAAGATTTTTAGTAAATCTTTACCATCCAAAGATTCCACCATCTTCACGACATCATTATTATGCTTTTTAAGCAGCTTGCCTATCTCTTCACCAGAGCGAGTTAGGTCTACTGCTGTTATTATATAAACCAAGAAATAAGGCTGGACTAGTCAGAGCGATCATTGTAATATAGTTTCGTAATCTTCCAGCATCATTATTAGCAAGCTTCTCATCATCTTGATAATCTATACCTATAATTTCCTCTCTTAAAGACTTTCTTAATATATCTGAAGTCTCATCAAGAAATTTAAAAAAGAAAGGATCGACCAAAACAAGAGCTGTATTATCCAAGACTTCCTGATTTTTTAAAGAATTAAATTTATCTCCAGCATTTCCTATGGCTGTTTTTAAACGCTTGGTAATAAAGTCTATAGCCTTAGAAGGCTGCCTTAGTTTATCTCCCTCAGAGCCTTGCACTGTCTGTTCATATAAAAATCCAACTCACATTCCGCACCCTCCAAATAAAAACCCCAAAAAGCTTTCAGTGAGTGGTTTTAAGGGCAGTTGGTGCGATTTCAAAATATTAAATTTCTGTTAAACAGTGGGTTTTAATACAGTAATACATATGGCCAAATC
>JBJTTW010000010.1:0-1226 GCA_046080385.1 bacterium | reverse complement strand
AATCTTGCTTGTGTGCCTTTGGTTAAATCATCAAAATTATAGCCAACGAAAGGATTAACTTCTTTCGCAGTAATATTCACTAAGGCTTTCACTAAAGAATCTGGATGAGATTTAAAAGACTCTAGGATGCCATTAAACCCTTCGTCTGAGACCCTAAGAAGTGTGTTTGCTATAGCTTCTGGTGAGAAAGTATATGATCTCTCTCTTTGATGATTATCAAGCATAGCTTCAAGTAATTTAGGACTCTTTGTTGCTAATTCTGTGAATAAGGCATCGGATGCCGCGCTTATCGCTCTAGTAAGATTATTACGACGAGGAGTAAAAAAACTATAATGCCTATTAGTATCTAAATTTTCACCTAGTAAATTAGACACCTGAGTTGTTAAACTAGTCTTCCCAAGCTTGACAGCCAAACTAGCGAGAGGCTCTAGGTTAGCCCTAACAAGCTTTGTTAACTCTTCTTTAGGGAGGGTTTTTTGATAATTATCTTTGTTAGTAGCTTCAGTATGGTAGCGAGCAACAACTTCACCTAAGAAAGATTCTGCTGGTTCCCTGTTACTCAAGTTTAACACCCTATCGTATTTAAACTCAGGTATAGCGGGATTTTTACCTGCTAAAACATCAGTAATAAGATTAGTGAGATTTGTAATTTGCTCTTCTTTACTACCAGTTGGTTTTAGTAAAGTGGGTTGAAGATCAGCAGCGATCTGTTTTAAAAAAATTGGATTAAATTCTTGTGTTGCTAGCTTAGCATTAGATATCTCTTTAGGAGTCATCGTCATTTCTAGAGCTGTAGTCCCTGCTTGAGAACTTTCAGTTTTGCTGCTACTTAGATCTTTAATAACTTCTCTAGGAATAGGAATTTGAGTACTGTGTGCCGATGGAACAACAGAATCTGCGGCTTGTGTATTCGCGTCTGGTTTTAATGATGAATTCTGCAAAGCATCGCTAATTTTTGTAAGAATATTTGTAACCATAAAAACTCCTTAATAGATTTACATATTAACACATTGTGGCATCGGTTTTTTATGATAATTTATTAATTTCTTTATATTTTGTAGTTTGTTAATCACTTTTTCACTACCTTTTGATATGAGCTTATAATGGATATGCTATCTATTTTTAGCGATTTTATCGAAATCTTATAAAAATTTAGTGAGTAAAGTAAAGAAATGGACGAGGAAACTTTAATTGAAATATTCCAAAAATCTCTTGCAGAGGAAGAA
>JBJTTW010000009.1:0-1300 GCA_046080385.1 bacterium | reverse complement strand
TAGCGGTTTCTATGGTCTTGCCATGATCGTTAAAACCTAAGTCCTCAAAGGCAGTCTTGATTTCTAGCTCTAGTGATGACATTTCGGTATTATCACTAAGGTGTACATAGCCTATTAATTTAGTTTTAGGCTTGTCTGGGAGATGATCATGCCCTGTTCCTTTAAATTCTTTATTATCAGCAAGTGCTTCTTCACTGATAACAGTAATAGCTGCTTCTATTATTTTTGCTATTGTTAAATTGCTGTTTTTGCATGCTTGCTGATCGAAAATCATTTCTCCTATGACATAGCAGTCGGGAGAAGACATTTCTCCTCCCTTATTTACTGGTACAACGGCGACCAGCTCGCCCTTTAGATTCTCTAAACCGAGCAAAAAACGGTTTGGACTGCTAAGTGATTTCTTTATTTGTTTTTTCAGATCATTTTCATTATCTTTCTGCTGTGAATCTTGCTTATTATAAAATTCATAAAATTTGTTTATATTTTCTTCAGTAGCTTCATTCGAGATGGCACATATTACTGGATATTCCTTTGATTCGCTAAATAGCCCATCAGTAGGGGCGATCCATTTATTAGGAAATAAGACTTCAGTGTAACCTGCTTTCTTAGCTCCTTCTATTACTCTTGTATTACCTTGATGAGTATCAAAGGCTACAAATTTTGCTTCCTGTGTCTTTGCGAACTTTTGAATAATCTCATACATTGCTTCTTTAGTTTCTTCAATATACAGGCGATGTTCTTTACGGTCGCGATGTTCTCTTTCTGGGTTAATGCAACCTGCATTGCAAAAAATATAAGGTTTAGTTGGGGAGGCTAGCATCAGCCTTAGAAGTTCTGTTGCGATGACTTTATCTTTATGAACAAGAGCAATTAAATTTAGATCTCTTTCTTTAATCAAATAAATTAACGCTTGTTTGACTTCTTCTTGTTGTTTTTCTTGATCAATTTTATATAATTTACAAATTAATCCAAAGGCTGAATTAAATATTTTATCGTCAGGATTTAAATTATTTTTATTAATGATTTTTGGTCCAATTAAAAACTCTTGGCGAGATATAGGATTTAGTGGTGTAATTTTCATTGAAATTCTATACCCTCAGTATAGATTCTGCTAACCTAATGTCTATAAATACTCTATTAATACCATTCTGGAAAATTCTTTTCTGATTACCCATTAAGCTGCCCCTAATTTAATTTTATTTAGAGTAAGGGGTTTGAAGTAATTAACGGAGACATAGAGGAAGCGATCTAAAATTGCTCTTAGATCAAACCTTCTATTGAAGCGATATTGAAATTCAGC
>JBJTTW010000008.1:0-4338 GCA_046080385.1 bacterium | reverse complement strand
CTTTTGACCCCTTATAAATTTTCTATAAAACTATCATGATTGGATTTCATGGTGGAAGGAAATTTTAAAGATAAGCAAAGTGGGCTGAAGGGAGGACAGGGAAAGAGTCAGAAACATAATCATAGATTTAGTTTCATGGATCCGCTAGTCTTAATGGTCTTAGCTGCGTGCTCTCAGCCTTTAGGACAGTGGATTTTAAGTTACATGTTAGATGAAGTAGAAAGTGTAAAATATATTAATTACATGAAGCTTCTTTACTCTTTTATGAGTTTTTTGCTAGGTGTGTTTATTAGTCTGCTTTGGTATAAGTTTTCTAGGAGAAAGTCATGATAAATAATGAATTATTATTACAGTTCTGTAGCTGGTTTATGTTACTTACCATTACTGCGATGTGCTTATATTTTATTAAATGCGAGCACGAAGCTATGAAAGAAGACGATCAGGATTAACTCCTACGCTTTTATTTACTTGTGATTTTTAAATTTCTGGGGACTTTTGACCCCTTATAAATTTTCTATAAAACTATCATGATTGGATTTCATGGTGGAAGGGAATTTTAAAGATAAGCAAAGTGGGCTGAATGGAGGACAGGGAAAGAGTCAGAAACATAATCATAGATTTAGCTTTATGGATCCAGTGATTATTCTTATTTCTGCTGCTTTCTCTCAGCCTTTAGGGCAGTGGATTCTAAAGTACGCTTTAGATGAAGTAAGGTACTTTAATGAAGTTAATCGCTATAAAATATTCATATCAGTGCTAATGCTCGCTTTGGGACTTTTTATAGGTGTGACATGGTATATATATTCTAGGAGAGATAGGTAAATGATAGATACGGAAGCTTTGTTATTAGGGTGTACGGTTTTCTGGATTCTTTCTTTAACTGCTTGTGCTATTTTCTTGATGAAATCTGATGGTGGAACTTTTTTCGGAAAAGACGATCAGGATTAACTCCCACGCTTTTATTTACTTGTGATTTTTAAATTCCTGAGGACTTTTGACCCCTTAAAAATTCCGATAGTTTAAGTCAGAATTATTTTTCATGAGACTGATACCGCCACTTCTCAGCCTCTAGGGCAGTGGATTTTAAGGTATTTTTTAGGTGAAGTACTTTGTTTATCTGCGAGCGATTGGGTAAGATTGATTCAGTCTGGGGTACTGTTTCTAATGGGTGTCTTAATGATAGTGATAAGATATTTTTATATAAGGGGAAAATAATGTTTTATTTAGGACTGATTAGCTTCGCTGCAGGACTTTTAGTTATAGCTCTACCGCTATTTGGGATGTATGTAGACTACAAGACTTCACAGCTAGATTATACGGAAGAATAGAAAACGGTATCAGTACTAGCTTCTAAATTTGTATCAAAATACCATTTAATCTGAAAAAGACTTTTAGCATGTCCCTTGTGCAGTCCTAGTTTCGGACTGCTTGGGATTCCAAAGAATTTTCCAGAATGGTATTGCTCCCCCCCCAAAGCCTTATCCAGAAACTATTATCTAAACCCCTAGGATTAACCTAAAGGTACTGACTTTCAAGAAATCTCTAAAAACCTCATATCTTATTATTTTGACCCATGCTTGTTCCAAGCTATAAGGTTAAATTTCTCTCATTCGCTATAACTCACAGGGCATAGGAATATTCATTAACTCGAAATACGAATTTTAATAATGATTTTAGGCTTTAGCTACTTTGAAAAAGCCCAACGAGAAGGCTTATCTTGAACAGTTTAATTTATATTAATCTTCCAGCATTGACCCAAGGCTAAAAAAATGGAATTATTACTTCTGGGTATGCGTGCGAGGTGTCTTTAGATGGCCCTTCGTGTAAGTACTTAAAAATTCAAATGAACAAATTAGGAAAAGGAGAAAAAATGAGTTTAAGAAAAGGTTTAACCTTACTTTTGCTCGCAGCGTTTGGTCTTAGTACCGTTGCTCCAGCTCTTGCGATAAATGTAAACCAAGGTGTTATATTTAACACTATTGCGCAAGATGATGGATTAGCAACTTCAGGTGCTAAACAGGACGTTGTCGCAACTAATATACTTTTTGATTTAAATAATGCTGGGGATATTTTCCTAGCGAGTGATGACAACGGTGACGTAGATGGTGGTAACCAAGCTAATGATAACTTCACGGCAGGATCTACAGTTCTATTTAGTGGTGCTGGTATTGCAACCATTGGTACTGCTGGTGCTCTTGCTAACCAAGCTACTACATTATTCGTTCCACCCACAGGTTGTAAGTTTGTAAAATTACCTGGATACACTAATGTTACTGCTGCATCTGCTGCCGATCTTACTGCTAATAAAACAGCTAACGTGACGGTTCTTAACTCTGGCAACCTTCCTTCTGGTGGAAGCCATATCTTCGCTCAAGTTTTAGATGCTGCTCCTAATAGTGGTGGTACAGGTAACGTTGGTTTAACTAATAACGCTACAGCTGCGACTTTTACTAACGGTGGAGTTCTAGCTCTTCATGCATTTACTGGTGCTGAAGCTGCTACACAAAACTCTGCAGGAGTTATGGTTACTTTAGCTAATATCGGTTTAGCTTGTAATGCTGATTCAGCTGCTGCTGTTACTGGTGATGTTAATGTTACTGTAGTTCAACCTAACCAAGCTTCACACGTTGCAGCTTTACCTGGCTTAACTACTATTAAAGTAGCTGAGTTCGGAAATAACGTAGGTAAACTAGAAGCTCTTATCGCTGGTACTACTTTGCGTAATACTGCTGGTGTAGCTGAAGATACTCAAGCTAACTCTTTAATCTCTAACACAGCTCTTCAAGCCGTAACTACTGTTAACTTTGGTCCTACTGAAGCTACTGGTATTATCGGCAGTTCAGCTTTCTTAGACGTAGACGCTATTCTTATCAGAGCAGCTGAAACACCTAACTCTACTTCTGTTAATAACGTTTTCTATCAGACACCTTTTGCTACGGCTAAATTCACGGCTGCTAAAAACTTACATTCAGATGCTACTGAGCTTACTGATGCTAATCTATCGAGCAGTGCTTTATTCAGTAACGCATCTAACGCTCTTATTACTGTAGATATCGAGATCACTTCTTTTTCAGGCGGAACTTCATCAGCTAATTTAACTGTGACTAACGCTTATGTAGGCATAGATGGTCCAAATACTCCGACAACGAACGGGGGTACTTTTACTGCAGCTGTGGGTGCAGTAGATGGTTTCTTAGGTGCTGTGGCTGTTCCAGTTACTAATAATGGTACTGCTGCTATCACTGCTACTAATGCTGCTCTTATTGCTGTAGACCCAGCTCAAGCTAACTTTGTTGTAGATGGTCATGCTTTAGGTGGTGGTGTACTATTAGCTCGTCATGCTTTAGCTGAAGCTACCCCAGGTCCTATTCAGACTGGTGCTGTTAACGCTGACGTTACTGCTGTGGCTACTGTAAACGCTACTACTACTACTTTTACTTCTGTTAATACTGATAGAGCATTTTTATTCCCTGGTATATTGGTGAATGATGCTTTAAATGATGGTGGTGCAGCTTCTTCATTTACTATTACTGATGTATCTTCTAAAAACGCTACTACGACAGTATTTACTACATCTAACAACGCTAACCCTAACCTTGGTGAAGTTTATAGAAACGCTAGCACGATATTTACTAACTTAGTTCCAGCGGTAGCTACTACTGCAGGTACTCAGTACCATATCGTAAATGGTGATGATGCTGGTACTACCAACGCTGCTAAGTCAGAGATTGTCTTAGCTATAACTAATTTATCTGAAGAAACTTTCTATAATAAAGGTGTTCAGATAGAGACTGGTGATAGTGATACTTTCGCTGATAACGTAGTTTTAGCTTCTAGATTAACTAGTGTTGTAACAAATAAGAAATTTACAGTTAATATTCTTCCATTTACTAATAAATTCGATGGTTTAAGAGATGTAATTTCTGTAAGACCTAAAGGTACTATCACTTTAAGCCAAGCTGCTTTAACTGAAGGTGTAAAACTTATAGCTAAAGTTTCTGGTAATAACTTAAATGGTACTACCACACTTACTTTAGCTAGCATAATTCCTTCTGGATCAGTAACTTCTGCTATCACTAGTAGAATACTTCCAGTAAATGGTGCTCAGACTTCTTTACTTTCTTATCAGACTGGTAGTCCAGCTTTAGCTAGAGCAACTGTAGCTCCTTCTTCTGTAATTGGTGCTTCTTCTACAAATGATGAATTATCAGATATAGTAGGTGCTGGTAAAACATTAGATACTACAGTTCCTCCATTATTCGCTGGTGGTTTAGCTGGTAACACTTCAAGTGGTACTGCTGCTAGAGGTCCTAGAGCGATTGTTCAGCCTAAAGCTAG
>JBJTTW010000007.1:0-2693 GCA_046080385.1 bacterium | reverse complement strand
TCTTTTTTTAAAAGCCATGAAATGATACAGGAATTTATTTTCGCTACTTCCGAAATCTCAGGCAGAAAGCTAATCCAAGATAAACTTGGAAACCCGCAAGAACTGCTACTCGATCCTAAATTCGTAAAACTTTTAAACTCTTTAATAGAAAGAGTCAGAAAACAGCTTAGGGAAGAGGTTTTTGGTTTAGATTTAAATGACGATAATATCTGCACTAATGAAAACACTCTAAGGGAATATTTCGCGCATGTTATAAAATCACCACTGATTTATTTAGATCTTTTTAACATAGCGAGCAGACCCACTAGCCGCTCTGGAGCTAAGGTTAAAGGCATACTGAGTGACCCTGAATATAATAATGATTTAGATATTTTAAGTAAAAAGCTTTCTATAAGTGAAATATTAGGCTTGCTTGCTGACATAAGAGCTATTCCTTATTCTGCCATGTTTAATTTACTAGGCGGGAACCATGTTTCTTTCTATGGCTATCAGGGATTAGATAATGATGCTGAGTTTATACAAGAACTAAGCTATCACTATCATCAGCCTGAATCTAAACAGGAGACCCGCCTACTAAAACATATTATCGACTCATTAGAGCGAGGCATATTTACAGCAGATATGGCTGCTTATTCTGAGGCTAGGAAAATCATAGAATCAGCTAGTAATCCTAATTACAGAGTAGAAGAGGATAAATTATTACAGAAACTAATTATCGGTAACCGAGCGACTAAAAGCTTTATCGCTAAAGTTAAAGGTTACAAGGTAAGTGATCCAGAGAATATCTCCCTTAAAGAGCTTTTACAGAATAATCCTGAAGAAAGGGATCTACTATTAGCTCGTAGAGATGATGCTGTACTTCCTAGACTAGGACTAGCTTACAGTATCAGTAAAATTCTTCGTCACTGTAAAGAGAACAAATTAAACCCACTAAGTATTAATAGCATTCCGTTAAAATATTTAGATTTACTGAGGAAGGCTTTCTCTGCGGGGGCTTCTACTTTTGGGAATGGCTGTATTGATTAATTTAATAAATAATTGTGCAACGATCTATAAAATATTAAAATAGAGACTATGCCTAATGAGATCTGGTTTTCAGAAATATTTAAAGATAATCAGGGATTAACTCTTAAGGTCTCTGAAATTTTACTAAAAAAACAGAGTGAATATCAAGAGATTTTAATTTTCAAAAACCCCCACCTTGGCACTGTTATGGCACTAGATGGAGCCCTGATGTTAAGCGACTTAGATGAACATATGTATCATCACGCTCTTACTAGTTATGGCATGCAGAATGTCTTGAATAATGGCACTGCTTCTAATTTAAATATTTTAGTAGTCGGTGGCGGCGACGGTGGCATAGTTAGAGATCTTTTTAAAAAATATGAAAAGCATATTAATAAAGTAACTATGGTTGAGATAGATGAAGAGGTCATAAACGCTTCTCGTAAATTCTTTCCTAAAGTGGCTTCTGCTTTAAATCACCCTAAACTAGATTTAAGGTGTGAAGATGCTCTTAAATTTATAGAAACTAGTCCTGAAGGATACTTTAATTTAATACTCTGTGATTCCACTGACCCAGTGGGCTTCGCTGCTGGGCTTATAGAAGAAGATTTTTATAAAAAAGTAAAACGTACTATGAAAGCTCATGGGATATTCTGCGCTCAGTCTGGTTCACCGTTCTTTCAGAAAGATGAATTAGAAAAGGCTCAGAAGAATCTCGCTAAGGTATTTTCAGAACAGCATACTTTTTATGCACCGATGCTGGTTTACCCTGGGGTGATTTGGTCTTATACTGCTGCAGGTGAGGCTATTATAAATAAAAAGAATTTAGATTTAGCGGAGTTTATTTAAATTGGATCAATATAAAAAAAATTTTGTAAAAAGGAACGAGACGGATCGAGTTCTCCTCGAATCTTTTTAGCTTTATAGTTTAACCAAAAAAGAAATAATATGCCATAAAGGAATCCACCTAACATAATCAGGCAGACGAGTATAGATTTAAGCTCAGGATTTAGCATTATTAACAAACTCCAATCTTTGGTCTAATACCAAGATACCATTTTAATCTGAAAAAGACTTTTATATGTCCCTTGCGCAGTCCTAGTTTCGGACTGCTTGGACTCAAAAGAATTTTCCAGAATGGTATAAATGCATAAGTATAGAATGAGAATATGCAAAAACAAATATCCCAATAAGAAAAATTAGAACACAAAATAAAAGCTTCAGCAAATTAAAATTAGTAAAACTAAGATTAGGGTTAGTCAAAAAAATAAACAGTATACTCAAAAATGGCGTACACAATACAAGCCCTGCTGTTTTAAATAAATCAGCCCTAAATTTCTCTGACTCAAGCCATACGCACATATCTTTAATTCTGCAAGCTTAGACCAGAAATTTTAAGGGGTCAAAATTCCCCAAAAAAGTTAATTTTAAATCAGGGATATAATTAGCGTTGAGTGAGCGATGAAATAAAAAATATAATGCCAAAATTTTTAGTGGCTATGCCAAAGTTCTTAATGACTCTCGCAGTAAGCTTCTGCGTGTTCTTCAGATGATATTAAAAAGCTTGATATTGACTGCATTCTAAAAAAACTGAAAGAAACTAAAACCACGTCTCAGGCTTTTGCCATTGGCATTACTGGAGCTTGGGGTAGTGGTAAAACCAGCTTCGCGAACAGTCTCTCCAGCAG
>JBJTTW010000006.1:0-6644 GCA_046080385.1 bacterium | reverse complement strand
TGGGGTTAAGTATGAAGCAGTAGATAAAATGGAGGCGGCACCCCGCGACTCTAGGAGTCGCAGTAAAAGATGTGAACTGGTTCCAGTTCGGATCTGGGTGGGGTTAAGTATGAAGCAGTAGATAAAATGGAGGCGGCACCCAGATTCGAACTGGGGGTAAAGGTGTTGCAGACCTCTGCCTTACCACTTGGCTATGCCGCCACGAAACGATTTTTAATTTTATCGTATTTTAGGTCTTAGCTGCCCCATAAAAGCTAAAATTTAAGGAAGCGGTAGAATAAAATTTTTATCGTAAATTATGTAATTGTCTAGTATGGAAAATCCTAATCCTTATAATCTTTCACCAAATCTATTAAAACGATTTGAGCAATTTAAGAAGATTGATGACAAAACGAAGATGTTTGAAAGGATCATAGCCCTAGGCAAGAGGCTGCCTGCATTTGATTTAAGCTTAAAGACAGAGGAGAATCAAGTTAAAGGTTGTGTCTCTCTGACTTATATTGCAGCTAAACTTAAAGAGGGTAAAGTTTATTACACTGGTGAATCTAACTCACATTTAGTACAAGGTCTATTAGCCTTATTAATAGAGGGTTTTAGCGGTTTGAGTCCGAGTGAAATATTACTGATAGATATTAAATTCATTGAAGATATGGGGCTTAGTCAGACGCTAACAGCTTCTCGTGCAAATGGTTTTGTGAATACTTACAATATGATGCAGAATTATGCAAGGGAGATGTTTCTAGAGCTTAGTCCAGATGAAGCTTTAAAGGGTTAGAGTTATTAAAATGTCAAAGCCTCTTTCTATTTTTGCAATATGCGGTGAATTTAGTGGTGAAAGCCACTTGGCTAGGGTAGTTTATAAGCTTAAAGAATTCTCTGATGATGTTCAAATAACAGGTATGGGTTCATCGCTTACTGAAAAAGCAGGTATGGAGAATTTTATTAATTATAAGGATTATTCATTTGCTGGGGTGGTGGATGTAGTTATAAATTTAACTAAAATAATTAAATTAAAGAAAATTATTCTGGAGAAAATCATCACTTTAAAGCCAGATATAGTCCTAATGGTAGATTACGCAGGTTTTAATATGCAGATAGCTAAAGGGATTCGTGCTGCTCAGCTTAAAGATCCTTCTCTGCAAAATATAAAATTAGTACAGTATATAGCACCGCAGCTATGGGCCTCAAGACCACATCGTATTAAAAATATAAAGAAGAATATAGATCTTGTTCTTTATACTTTGCCCTTTGAAAAAGAGATTTATGAATCAGTTCAGCAGCCAGCAATTTATGTTGGTAACCCAGTCTTAGAGTCTTTAATTGAAGAACCAGCAGCAGAATGTAAGGCTGAAATTATAAATTATTTGAATTTACAGAATGATCATCAGGCGGGCGAAAACGCGGAAATTGGAGTTCCGCTACAGTCTCAGGGGGGTGTAGCCGAACGAATAAGTTCAAGGCTAATTATTGGAATATTTCCAGGTAGTAGAGGCTTTGAGGTGAACTATACTCTACCTATTTTTATAGAAACAGCTAAGATATTGCGTTTTAGCTATCCTGATTTGAAGTTTATTATTGCTCGGGCTCCGACTATCAGCCCTGAAAAATTAATTCAGTATGGTTTAAAAGATGTCGAAGGGTTTATTAAAGTTATAGACTCAGAAAGCATTTTAAATGCAAACCAAAAACTTTTAAAGGCTGCTGATTATTTATGGCTCTGCTCTGGTACTGTTACCCTTGAAGCTGCCTTGTATGAGAGGCCATATTTTCTTACTTATAAAGCGAATCCTATTAATTTTATGCTTTATAAAATTCTTCGTATCATTGATATGGCTGGCTTAGCTAATATTATTGCTGGTAAGTTTATCGTTAAAGAGTTTCTACAAAAGGATGCTAAGGTAGAAAATTTTCTTGAGGAAACTTTGATGACTTTAGAGAATAATAAATATAGAGATGATTTAATTAAAGAGTTTCGAATCGTGAAAGAGAAACTCGGTGATTATAAGAGTTCTGAGTTAGTTGCTAGAAAGTTAATTTCTCTCGTTTCAGCATAATTGCTTTAGGACGATTTAAATTACTCAGCATTTTTTTGTTTACGTTATCTAAATATACTTCCTCGCCTTGAATTTGTTTATTATCGATACGGATATCACAGCTTCCAGTAAATACCACTTCACTTGCATTATTATTTTCTAACCAGAGCCTTGCGAATTTCGCTCGGCCGGCGAGTTTTCTTGCTGGCGAAGTGAAGTTTATTAATTTCTTTGAAGAGTTGGTACTTGCTAAAACAACATATTTATTAGGCTCAAGTTCTTCTAAGTTTAAGAAATCTCCCTTGAGTCTAAATTCTTTAGTTGGTTCGAGATATATAAAAGAGGCATCGCCTATTGCTCTATAGAGCTTTTGTTCAGGAAATATAAGCAGTTTATCTGATTTAATTTGAGAAGTTTCTTTTTTAGCTATTACTGAACCGATAAATAAGACTTTATCTAGCTGTGAATTAGCTCCAGGACTGCCTTTTGCCTCGGGATTAAATTGTCCTTCCATTTTATCTGCCGTTACCGTAAGATCCTTATGCAGTGCTGTCATCTGCTTAGCATCAGATTTAGCAGTGAAAAAGCCCTTTTTATAATCCATAGTCTGTAAATCAGCATCAATATTATAATTATTTTGATTTTGTTTGATTTCAGTTAAGCCTGAATAAATTTTTATTAACCCTGTCGCTAAGTCTACTTCCATGTGCTTTGCAACGATATTTAATCTATCAGAACTAACCTTTACTTCACGTAAAAATTCTGCTTTTTTCTTATCCTGAACTTTAACTTCTGGTGCTGATATTAATAAATCATCAACAAGCATCTGCACGGCTCCCTCCAGCTGAGTAAAACCATCTTTATAGGTCAGCTTTTCTGCTGAGATGATTTTAATGTCTTGAAAGCCTTTCGAGGAGCTTTTAGCTGCGGATACAGAAAAAGAATTAAATACTGGTGCAAGTAAAAACAGGAAGCATAAATATAAAGCTGCTTTTCTAACAGAAAACTTTAAAGCAGAATTTAGTAAAAAGCCTCGCTGATTATGAATGAACATTACCTTTAATCGTAACCTCTTCTGTGTCAAAATTATAGTCAATTTCGTTAGCAAAAATTTTGTCACCATTTCTCACAATATAGGGATTGCCGGTGAGTGTAGCTATTTGAACGTTATTTATTTTTCTGACTAATAAATTATTTGCAAAACATGAAACCTTTGCTGTCACTATGTTTATAGCACCATTAGCTTTTAAATTCCCTTTGGGGTCTAGGTAGATTTGTCCAGCTTTCAGAGTTATATTTTTATTTCTGATATTTAATTTAGAATGCCCGACAGCATCTACTGTTTGGCTATTTTCTGTTAAATTAACAGCAATTTTATCCGCTTCCAATAAATATTCAGCCTTGCTTAGGCTAGCAGAGCCTTCACTGATTAAGGTTTTAAAGTCTTTATTAATTACTCCAGATGAGCCTTTAATCATCAAGCCCTTTTCTAGAGATTCTAAGCTCCAGTTCTTGCTGGTCGTGAAAACTTGAGATTGTTCGGAAAATTCCAGATTGCCAGACTCTAAGTAGTATTGATTATTATTAAAATGCAATTGAACGTTTTTAAAAAGTTTAAAAGCTTGTGTCTGTTTATTTAAGCTAGCGCTATCAGAGCGGAGCAGAAATTTTACTTTGCCAGAATCTTTGTCATAGTATTCAATTACTGGTTCTATAATCTCAGCATTATTGTACTTTGGGTCTAATTTAGCTGATTTGGCACTTAATTTCCATAGCCTTTGCTTGGATTTTTGGTCCAATTGTTCTAGCTTATAGTTTTTAATTTCTAAATCTATTTTTTCAAAGTCTTTTGGTAATTTTGAGCTGTTTACTGTTAATAGTGCAGACACTGCACTGTAACCAAAAAATAAAATGAATAATATAAAAGGAACAAGCATGGCGACTTTCGTGCCATGCTTGCTTTGAAATGTTTTGATTATTTCTTTAGTTGTTAGCTGTATTTTCTCTTGAGTCATTGATGAAGTCTTGTGACTTTTTTCCAAGCTCATCTAACTGTCTTCCAATTGAGCTTATTTGATCTTGAATCTTAATCGCTGAGAGGCTGAACTTTTCATCAGCAAAATTCTTTATTTCTTGAATTTTAATAGAAGCCTTTTCTTTAAAGTCTTCTAGCTTGTCCTTCATGTTAGCAAGAATATGATTAGAATTTTCCAACCAATCCTTTCTCAAATCAGAGCCGGATCTATCAGTAAGCATTAAGCCTGCGAAGTAACCAACAGCAGCCCCTAAAAGCAAACCACCTAAAAATTTAATCCATCCACTATCTTTAATTTCTTTTGCCATAGTGATCATTATACAAAAAATAGATTTAATAATATCTAGGTATTTTAGTTTAGAAGCTGATTACAGCAAATACCTTAAAAAAAATTCACCTCTTAGTAAAAAAGCTTTTAGCTCCAGCGGTGATTCCCGTGAATATAGATTTAAATCCTTCGCTGATATTATGACCGAGTTGTTCAGCTTTGTTAGATGCTGATGTGACTTTATTTACGACATTCTGTAAAGAATCTTTACTAATCACTAAAATAGAGTTCAAGCTGTCAAAGACTCTTGCGAGTTGGATCAGTACTGGTATGAAGAAGGCCAAGAATACTATAAAGCAGACACTGAGTAGGGAAAGAGATACGATTAGAACAAAATCAAGTGTTTCCATTACTCATTAACCTCATTCTTTTCTCTCACTGCTTGCATAGCTTTCTCCGCAACTTTGCTAGATTCGACCACTCGATATTTTAAATCCTCAACCAAGCCTACTGTCATTTTACTGAAAGAAATTATCACATTAATACTGTCATCTATCAAATCCTGAACAGGTTTTGGGAGTTGTGACATTTTATTAAAAAAAGTTTTACCTTGCAGAGGTAGAAAAAAGATCGCAGCTATAAAACCCGTTAAAATGCCCAAAAGGAAAAAGACAAGCCTAAACATAGTAGAATATATTAGCAGATAAGAAGAGCGAGGTTTTTAAAGTGAGTAAAAGTGATAATTGGAGTTTTGAGACAAGAGCGATTTTAAAGGGGCAGAGTCCAGACCCTAGTACTGGAGCGACTATAGTCCCGATATATCAAACTTCTACTTTTACTCTTGATGGTATCGGTAAGAATAAAGGCTATTGTTATTCACGTACTGGAAATCCTACCCGTTCAGCTGCTGCTGAGTGCTTAGCTTCTTTGGAGGATGCTAAATTTGGTTTTATTTATCCGTCTGGTATTGCTGCGATTAATTCAGCCCTACAGCTTTTTAAACCAGGTGATCACATAGTTACTTGTCAAGACTTATATGGCGGTGCTCATCGCTTATTTACGCAAATTCTTACACCACTTGGGATGGAATTTTCTTTTGCTGATGCTCGCTATACAGATGCAATTATTAAAGCTATTAAACCCAATACTAAATTAGTCTGGTTAGAGACTCCTAGTAATCCGATGATGCATCTTTGTGACATAGAAGCAGTGGTGACTCGCGTTAAAGAAATTAATGCTAGGGAAAACAGAAAGATACTTGTTGCTTGTGATAATACCTTCGCTTCTCCATACATTCAAAGACCTTTAAACTTAGGCGTAGACCTAGTTATGCATAGCTGTACTAAGTATCTAGGTGGTCATTCAGATTTACTTCTAGGTGCATTAGTTACTAGAGATGAACAGATGGCTGAAAGATTGGCTTATTTACAGAATGCGACTGGTTCTATTGCTGGGCCTTTTGATTGTTGGTTATTAATGAGAGGTATGAAAACCTTGGCTGTGAGGATGAAGCAGCATCACGCTAATGCTTTAGAGATAGCTAGATGGCTAGAAAAGAATCCTAGAGTGCTTAAGGTGAACTGTCCTGCTCTGGAGTCTAATCCACAGCATGCTCTTTATAAAAAACAGATGGATTTATATAATGGCATGTTGTCCTTTGAATTAGATAGTGATTTCGATTCGGTGAAAGCCATGGTAGAGAAATTTGAAATATTTCAGTTAGCTGAATCTTTAGGTGGTGTTGAGAGTCTTATCTGCCATCCACCAAGTATGACTCACGCAGCAGTTCCAGTAGAAAGAAGACTAGAATTGGGTATTAAAGATACTTTAATTAGACTTTCTATTGGAATTGAAGATGTGAAAGATCTTTTAGTAGATCTTGAGCAGGCATTCGCTTCGCTTCCACAATCTGAGCGACAGTTGAGTCTGTGAGTAGATTCCATAATCTTGAGCAGCGACAGTCGAGTCTGATACCAAAATACCATTTTATACCAAAATACCATTTTAATCTGAAAAAGACTTTTATACGTCCCTTGCGCAGTCCTAGTTTCGGACTGCTTGGACTCAAAAGAATTTTCCAGAATGGTATTAATCTGAAAAGACTTTTATATGTCCCTTACGCAGTCCTAGTTTCGGGCTGCTTGGACTCAAAAAAAATTCCAGAATGGTATAACTAGAGCTTCTTAAATAAAGGACTATATTCTCTAGCTTTACTAAATGATTTAGGTCTAGTTTTAGATTTTCGAGTAATAAATTCTAGTTTAGTATCATTGGCACATGCAGCATCAATACTATCTTTTTGTAAATT
>JBJTTW010000005.1:0-1708 GCA_046080385.1 bacterium | reverse complement strand
ATCTCATTAAACTTGATGGCTCTAAATACAACCTCATCGGCAAAAGACAGGTCTCTGGATGGAATGATGACTTTAGAGAACAAATTATCTTTCAAAAATTTCCTAAAATCTCGTGATTTTTAGAATGAGACAGCCCTGGGTTCAAGAGGTCTTTAATGGTAAATCTTACTTGATTAAGCCTAATGGTAATCCAGCTGAAATGCTTGTTATTGCAAAATTTAAAAAGGTCTTTGGTATCGAATTACCAGTCAGCGTTCCTCGTGAATTATTGACTTAAAGTGTTCTCTATAAGAATACTTGCAGCCTTGCGATTAAGCCATGATTTATAAGATCACGGTCAAGAAAAAAATGCTGAATTTGATAGCCAGTACTAAGTGATAAGTGCTTATTAAAGTTTTTTCTAAGGACTAGCATTATACGATTTTGTTCTAATCCTTCGTTGCTTAAAAAATTATAGAAAAGCTCATCACTGATATCTAAGCTTAAGGTTTTTCCTATGGGGTGAATATAGCCGAATCTACCTCTTAATCTTAGGGTGAGTTCAGTATCGTCGATGAATCTTTGCTCAAACCTAAATCTACTGTAGCCTTCAGCTTTTTTATCATTAACCTCATTATGATTATTCGGTATCTTTAAAATATTTAGATCTTTTTTCAGTAAAACTTGCTGCCATAGTCTGTTTTCAAAATTACTATCTCGATTATAAATCATGAAATGATCATAGCCAAGAGAACTCTGTATATTCTTATTCCATTGATAAGAAAGCTCAGAGCGCAAGAGTGTGATATCTAATTCTTGAAACTCATTATTAAAGCGATGGCTTAGAGTTTCTGTCAATTGTAAGCCCGGACGTATTTTGTTAAGAGGTATGCCTACGTCAATAAAGCCCCAAGCCGTTAACTCGTTATTAGTAGAGGCTTTTATTAGGTTAGTAGATGATAAGGCTATTAAGTAAATCAAAATTAACAACCTTATTAGAGATGGATGCATAATTCTGTGCTTTTCTATATATTTAGACTTTACCTTCCCAGTATCCGCCATGACGATCTACCAACGCGTCATAAGCAGACCAGAACCTAAAAGGTGGTATTAATCCAACTGCTAAATGAGTTACCACTTTTTTACCTGGTTCGTCATTTACAGCTTGTCCGATACCAGTCCAAATGATTAGCGAAAGTACGCCAGCTAATACGCTTTTACCGCTAATTCCACCTTTGCTGATTTCAGCAGCATTCACTGGACTATAAAGCACAGTTAAAATAGTTACTAAAGAAAATACAGAAATGATTTTATTCATAATTAAGAACTCCTTTTTAATAATATCTTAGAAATAAATAAGCCATCGAAAGAAAAAATCGAGCTTTTGGCTCGATTTAAAAATAATTTAAATTTGATTCTTATGATTATAGCAAATTTTCTTGGTCTATGCAAGCTTTACCACCAAGTATTTTAGAGAGCATGGAAAAAGAAATTAATTTTCTGGTTTTCACCTCTAGTCTTAAAGCCTCTGCTTCGAGGGCTTCTATTTTAACTAAATTTAAATCTAACTCTGAAATAAGACCTTGCTTCAGGGCTGTCTCATTCTAAAAATCACGAGATTTTAGGAAATTTTTGAAAGATAATTTGTTCTCTAAAGTCATCATTCCATCCAGAGACCTGTCTTTTGCCGATGAGGTTGTATTTAGAGCCATCAAGTTTAATGAGATTA
>JBJTTW010000004.1:0-8261 GCA_046080385.1 bacterium | reverse complement strand
AGATGATATTAAAAAGCTTGATATTGACTGCATTCTAAAAAAACTGAAAGAAACTAAAACCACGTCTCAGGCTTTTGCCATTGGCATTACTGGAGCTTGGGGTAGTGGTAAAACCAGCTTCGCGAACAGTCTCTCCAGCAGATTCAATGAAACTAACTCCCTCTGGTTTGAACCATGGAAGTTCCGCGGAGTCGCTAATGTTCAAGACTCGCTGTTTAACGAACTTATAGACCATTTTAAAAAAAATGATAAGTATGATCTAGTCTTTGACACTGAAGCTTATGAACGCCTATTAAATCATGATGGAATTCCAGTTTATTTAAAATTCTTTTTTAACTTCCTAAAACTCTTTAAAAATGATTCAGAGCCAGACATTCAGGAGAAATTTAAAAAGAGTTTAGGTGATGAGAAAATTTATATTTTCATTGATGACCTAGACAGATTAGATGCTACCGAAATTTTAGAAGTATTTAAATTAGTGCGAAGCACGCTTTCGATCTCGAATTTAGTCTATATCTTAATTTACGATAAAGCTCATATACAGAGTGTTCTAGAGAAAGAAGTCACTGAAGGAAATGCTAAGAACTTCTTAGATAAAATTATTCAATAAGAATAATCGCACAAGTAATAAGCATCAAGTAGCAATGGATATTCCTAAGACAAATGCCCAAATCATAGATCAAGAGAGAGAAATTAGAGCTGCCGCCTACACCTACCGCTTTGAAAAATTTGCAAGAGAAAATGGATTCTTATGTCACAAAGACCATTATGATAAATACTTCAAACCATCAATTATACCATTCTGGAAAATTCTTTTGAGTCCAAGCAGTCCGAAACTAGGACTGCGCAAGGGACATATAAAAGTCTTTTTCAGATTAAAATGGTATTTTGGTATTAGTATAAACAGCACACACGTGGAATCTCCAATTAATGCAAAAGTTCAGTCAGAAGCAACTTCAAGCATTGCTCCTCCAACAACATAAAATTAAAGATCTAAACTAAATAAAACCCTTGCTTCAAAGCTTATGGATACACAGAATCACAAAGATTTTCTAGAAATGATTTATTCGCATCAAGGCGACCAGCTTTTTTTCTTCTGAAATAAAAGGGCAGTAAAAAACCCAATATATGAAAGGCTAAGAAAAAAATAATTAATCCTAGCAAAAATAAATTTTGACGTAATTCTTCTGGCATCTAAGTCTCGTCCTTATAGTAGTAGTATTTATCTAACATCGTAACTCCAAAAGCAATAAAATGATATCCTAATCCCGCAGGTAGAAGAGAGAATATAAAACCATAGAAATTAAAAATATTCACCAAATACTCTCTTTCAGTAATACACATAAATAACATGCTCGCACAGGGGCTCATTAATGCAAAGCCTGCATATTTAAAGATATCAGCTCTATATTTTATTGACTCAGGAGTCTTATCCATAGACCTAAGTCTCGCAAAATTTAAAAAATTTTTTAAGGGGTCATTTTTCCCTAAAACGGCTCAAAGAGACAAACCCTCAAAAGTATAACTATAAGCTAAGATATTTAGATCACTGCACCTTCAATGCAAACAGCACCCCTAATCTCAATAGTAATCCCTAGCTACAACCAAGCTAAATATATAGCCTATAACCTAGATAGCATACTAGCTCAGACTTACCGTAACTTCGAAATTATATTTATAGATGATGGCAGCAAGGATAATACTGCTGAAATTCTTAAAAGCTATTCAGAGAAAGACTCCCGCATTAAATACTTTTACCAAAACAACTCAGAAAGAGCTGTGGCTAGAAGCCATGGCATTTCTAAAGCTAGCGGCAAATATATATGCCTAGTAGATTCTGATGATACTTGGCTGCCACATAAATTAGAAACACAGTTAGCTGTAATGGAGAATGACCCAGAGATAATTCTCTGCTACGCTCCAGTGAACAGAATAGATCCAGAAAATAAACCCCTAAAAAACGCCGCTAGGCAGCAAGAAGGCTACTCGGGTTTAATCTATAAACATCTTTTAATGAGAAATTTCATTCCCTCTGTAACGCCGATGATCAGAGCTTCTGTATTAAAAAATATCGATGAGCAAGTCACTGACTTCATTCCATACGAGGATTGGGATTTCTGGTTAAGATTATCTCGCTGTGGTAAATTCCATCATATTAAAGAAGCTCTCGGTAATTATCGCCTGCACCCTCAGCAGTCGGTAAAAAATGTAAAAGCCTCTCGCATAGAGGAAGTAACTATAAAGGTTTTAGATGCTAATACTCATGAATCTCTTTTAGAACACGCTGATTTCTTAAATTTCCTTGATCTTGATAAAAGAAGTTTTAAAGCTTCAGTGCAAGAGGCTTATAGTTTAGCCTACCTGCGTATCGCTTACTGGTACTTAGTAGCGGGGGATGCTAAAACAGCTCAAAAAAAATTAAAAGTTTCTTTTAATAAAAATACTTTAAGATTAATAGATCCTCGTTTTATTGTGCTGTGGCTCTGCCGCTACTTAAGCTCTTTTAATAAAGAACTGGTAACGAAATTCCTTGGAGGTTTTCATTGATAGAAAAGAATGAGGCTCAGCAAAAGCCGCACAGCAAGGACTACTGGATAAGAAAAGTTATCAGGCTATTCACTCTTGCGGGAAATGTATTCCCGCAGTTTCTTTTAATTAGTGCTTTAATCGCTTTCGTAGATACTTATATCGGCTTAAAGCTTGCCCTAGTTTGGGCTATGGGTTATGGGTTAAATCTCATACTTAAAAACACTATTAAAAAATCACGCCCGCCTAAAGAGCATGCGAAAGTTCACGTCAAAGGCTATAGCTTGCCTTCTGGCCACGCCTTTATGTCGACGGTGACATATTTAGGGATTTGTCTTTTTTTCGACTTTAATATAACAGCGAAAATCGCTTTGGCAACTGTTCCATTTTTACTTGGTCTTTCAAGACTTTACCTAAAAGTCCATGATATATACGACATTTGTGCGGGTTGGGGCTTTGGTATTCTGTACTTATATATTTTTTTTGCAAGTTAGTTAAGATTTAGCTATACTAGATTGTAAATAAATTAATAATTTAGAAATTATCAACAATTTGAGGATAAGTTCGATTGAAAACGACCCTGACACCGGACGTCGTCATCCCACGATGTACGACGCCAGAAAACGAAATTAAATTAGATTTAAGTACTCCTGCAGCCGTAGATGAAAATTCTCACGATTCAAAATTACCAAATGCTCAAGTATCACCAGAATTAGGCTCCCATAATTCAGAGACAAGCAAAGCTTTACATAGCACTGCTGGAATGGGAGATAAATTAGTCCAACAAGAAATAGCTCAGATAAATAATTGTCCTAAATTAGAAGCGGCTCCACATAAAACGATTTTCAACACCTGTTCAAATTTACTTACACCAGTACCTGTTTTAAAAAATATTTTTGAAACTTATGCTAATGATAAAAAACTCAATGCCCTTGATGAACAAGGTGTTAAAACAAAAATCTCCTTACTTTCTAATCAGGTCTCTGTTTTTTCTAATTTAATTAGCTTAATAATTCCAAATAAACCCGCTTTTGAAAAAATTAATAAAACGATAGATTTTATCAGCCAATATTCATATAGAAGCATGATAGGTATTTCTGCCTTCGCTAAATTTACCAAAGTAGCAAAAAATAATGATTTAATCGCTTCTATAATGAGTTTTGCTAAAACTATCTTTGCGTTTAATGCTCAGAATGTTCTTAACCTACCATTAAAAGCCTTAGGCATAAAAGCCAATCTAAATCTGCCTTTTGAAAATTTTTATAGCTGGCTAGGCTTAACTAACGGTCCTATGAATATCTCATCAGCGGCGGCAAACACTCGAATGAGCAAAGAAGGCTATAAAAACATTGGTGAAAGCCTTTCTACATTTACTGAACAAATCACTGACACTATAGGCAACTTCAAGCAAGCTGCTGCCAAAGGAAATATTTTGTCCGCTTTAGATCCACGCAATGGAGTTGGGGTACATGGCACTCTAGGTGGTGTTCTTCAGCTTACTGGCTTCTTTATCAAACAAGCTGGCTTGATGATAAAAGAAAAAAATGCTGAAATCGGCAATGTTTTGGTCCATTCTGGTAGTATGCTCAGAAATAATATCGCCTGCTGGTTAACTGATATAGAAAGATTTAGCCCAGATAATATGAAGGCAGGTAAGGTAGAGTCAGTAGCTTCTGGTACTAATTACTCCATTGAGGGCATTCTTGATGAATTACAACAAGAAGAAAGAATTAATAAAGTCATGGGTAAACAAATCAGAGCATTAATGGGCTTATTCGGTACTTGGGCAGCTGCAACTAATGCTGAAGCTGTTCATGAAGAAAATAAAGATTTTAAGGGTAAAGCTTTGCTTACAGATTTAAATCCTGTTTCATTTGTGAAAGGAATGCTTGAAGCTACGTTAAAAGCTAATCTTGGACACAGTCTCCCTAAAGGTACTTTAAAGAATTTTTCTCATGCATAAATACCCAAGTACCTGAGTCCTAGCATATAATAGATTGGTAATGAAAATAGGCTACTTAGGTCCCGCAGGGTCATTTTCCCATTTAGCGGCGATAAACTTACATAATCATCTGACAGCTTCATCTGAAGGGCTGGATTTTATCAGCTTTCCGACCATTACTAATTTAGTCGAGACTGTTTCTGTAAGCAAGTTAGATAGCGCTGTTCTGCCAGTAGAGAATTCTTTAGCTGGTGGAGTAGGGGAGACGCTAGATGCTTTATTAAAACATAATGGTGCCTATGTTACCAAAGAATATATTTTAAATATAGAGCACAACCTGCTAGCCAAGAATGATGTGGAGCTTAGTAAAATATCTAAATTACTCTCACACCCTATGAGTTTCGCTCAGTGTGGTGATTTCGTGCGAGTTCACTGCCCAGCAGCAGAAACAGAACCTTGTGCGAGTAACAGTCAAGCCGCGATATTAGCTTCTCAAGCTACTGATGATACAGTAGCAGCCATAGCTCCAGAGTTTTGCGCTAAGCTCTATAATCTTAAAATTATTCGCAAAGCGATCAATGATTCACACAACAACGCTACACGTTTTTGGCTATTAAAAGATAAACCAGCAGAATTCATTCCAGATGAGGCATCTAAAACATCCATTATTTTTCAAATAGTAGATGAACCAGGTAGTTTACATAAAATTTTAAAAGCTTTTGCTGATAATGATATAAACCTATCTCGCATAGAATCACGCCCCTCTAAAAATCTGCTTGGCAGCTACTTATTCTGCGTAGACTGTAACGCACACAGAGAAGACCAGAATTTCATCAAAGCAATGCGGGAACTAAGTCTATTCTTTAATTACTATAAATGGCTTGGCTCCTATCATATATCAAGGAGTACTAAATGAGTAGATTTAGATATAGATTAATCCAAATTTTCGTAGTTAGCAGCTTCCTCCTAATAGTCGGCAGATTATTCTACCTACAGATCATTCAGGGACCGAACTTTCACAAAAGAGTTAAACAGCTACATCAAAGCATTAAATCTGAAATCAATCGTGGTGAGATTACCGATAAATTCGGTAAGACTTTAGCCATGGACATAGAGAGATATACCCTAGAGTATAATCCAGTAGCAGCTTCTAAAAAAGAGAATAAAGAAGCACTCGCTCTTAAATTAGGAGCGATTTTTGATTTCACTGAATCATCGCGAAAACTACTCTACAGTAAATACAGTCAGACATTAGCTTATAACCTAACAAGAGAACAAGTTAAAATGATTAGAGCTATTAATTCTCCGTCATTATACTTACGCAGAGTTATAACAAGATTCTATCCAGAAGACAGTTTCGCATCACATATACTTGGTTATGTAGATTCTTATGGAAAACCAAGACAGGGAGCTGAACTTTATTTCCAAGAAGTGCTGGAAAATCATACTGAGAATAAATTAGAACTCAGCTTAGATTCTCGCTTACAGGGTTTCGCAGAAGATAAACTATCTAAACACCTAGAAAAATCAAAAGCGAAAAGAGGCACTGTCATAGTCATGAAAGTGAGGACTGGTGAAATACTCGCTTGGGCTACTGCACCATCATTTAATCCTAATTTATACCAAGATTACAGCTTGGAAGATATGAAGAACTGGAGCTTAGTCGATGTTTATCAGCCAGGTTCTATTTTTAAAATTATAACGGTGGCTTCAGCACTGAATTCTAAGACTATTGACCTTGATTATAAATTCGTAGATAAAGGTTACATAACCGTAGATAGATGGCGTATCCAAAATCATGATTATTCAGCAAGTAGAACTAAAGCAGAGGAACTCAGTCTAACTCAACTCTTCCAAAGATCGAGTAATCCATTCTCTGCGCACCTTGGACTAAAAATGGGGAGCGATACTTTCTTTGATTACCTTTCACGATTTGGTTTCGGTAATAAAACTAATATAGAATTACCAGGTGAAAGTGCTGGCATTTTAAGAGATAAATCTACATGGATGAATTCAGATTTAGCATCTACCGCTATAGGTCAGGGAGCCATCTCTGTCACACCGATACAGGTGCTTACAGCCATTAACACCATCGCAAATGATGGTGCGTGGATTAAACCTACTATTCTTAAAGTTAATTCCAGTAATCAAAATCTAAAAACTAAAGTTAAAATTCTAGAGCCGAAAATAGCTAAAGCGATCCAAAAGATGCTCGCAGAATCGGTAGCAGCGAACATTAAAGACAAGCATGCTAATTCAGGTAAAGTTCAGGGATTACGTATCGCTGGCAAAACTGGTACTGCACAAAAATTAGAGAATGGTAGATACTCTGGCTATAAGACAGTTGCATCCTTTATCGGCTTCTTTCCTGCTGAGAAACCTCAATATATAAGCCTCGTCGTCGTAGATGATCCTAAAACTGATGGTGGTTGGGGTGATACGGTGGCTGGACCTCTCTTTAATCAAGTTGCTAATTATTGTCGAAATCTTTATCTTTAAGGATTTAATATTTTATTCAAGTCGTCGTAACCTAATTTTAAGATATAAGAGGTACGAATAAAGAGCTTAATGCGAGGATAAAAATGTCATCAAATAGTAAGATTAATTTACCACAACCAACTGATTTTTCAACTAATTTTTCACCTACAACTCCTAACCAAAGTCAGTCAGAATCTACACAGACTCCTAAATTTAGTGCTAAGGAATTAAAGCAACAGCTTGGGATAACTGAAAAGGCAGCTAATCTGCTTACCAATAATGGGAAAGATCGATTGACTGAAAGGGAAGTCTTTGAGAAGATAACTAAAAATCAATCTTACCAGTTTGACAAGGTAGACAGTTCTAAGCCTGATAGTTTTGAGAATCGTAGCAATGGTGCATTATTAAAGAAAATTGATGGATTAGATGGTACAAGTGGAAATATAAGTTTCAATAGTGGTAAGATGACGTGGATAGCAAGCGGGGCTGTTGATGAGAGACAGGAACTCGATTTTTCAGAAAATGTGGTATCTGAATCTATAAAAACACTCAAAGCGAATAACAAAGAAGTTACAGTAAATAACATTATTCAAGATTTAAAGGATAAAGAAGTAATAAAATTAGACGATAATAATCACGCCACACAAAACAAAAATCTCTACAATAATCTTATTGCGTTGCGGGATAGTGGAATTGGATCAGCTGATTTAGAAGCATTCGCTAAGTCCAACAACCGTGAAGATGTATTCAATGATCTTCTTAGAGATGCGCGAGACAATATAGTAAGTACGAATACAAGTTCGGTAGCTTCTGATCAATCTGGTGCTACAGTGATGCATTTAGGTTCGGTAGATCCTAGTAAAGAATTGGATATTAAAATTAAGAGCCCTATTGTTAAAAATACAAGTATTTCTGTCATAGTAGATGGTGATCACAGGAAACCAGTACAACTAACGCAGGGGACACATTATGATATTCGGTCGGATGGCGAAGGAGAATCAATATTATCTATTACATCTGACGGTTTTGCTAAACTTGGGATCACGAATCCAAGTGCTGGTGGAGAAGGAAAAGAGCACAGCTTTCAAATATGGGGAATAGAGCATCAAAAAACGAAAGAGCCAGTGTATATACCTAAAATTAAGCTTACAACATCAGACCCAAAAGATCTTTTGTTTTGATTACCTATGAAGCTGCCCCGATTTTAAGCTTAAAGCATTCTGAAATTGAATTTCCTTAATCATGTTTGATTTATATACTACATCAATGGCTAGTATTAGGGTTTAAGCTATTTTGTGGCAGCTTCATAGGTAGT
>JBJTTW010000003.1:0-5625 GCA_046080385.1 bacterium | reverse complement strand
GTAACATCGCCTCTATCTTCTGACGCATTGCTTCTGTGATATGGTTATACTTGCTCATTGTTTTAGCTTACTTTTTATTATTGAAACCTTTATACAATGAGCTTCTTTTTCTTAATTTAACTTCAGACTAGATTCTAGGATTTCTTTGATGCAGTTTCATGCGAAAATTATCTCTACAAATGTTGAATAATCAAGATTCTAAAGACTTGTCTTCTAATCTGTGTTTGTGCTGTGGAAAGCATGTGGAGTGGGCTAGAGACTGGCTTTCTTGTCAATTTTGTGGACATAAAACTAGGAATGAAATCATCAAGATTAATTATGCTGAACAGGCGATAAGAAATAAAGATACAGAAGTCCTTAATAAAAAAACTAAAGATAGGGTAACATATTTCAAAAGCCATGTGGGTGATTTTCTTTCTCTGGAAACCGCTTTAGAGTTGGGTTGTGCAGAGGGGTCTTATTTACAGGCTTTAAAGGAGAGTATTCCTAATTTATATACTGTAGGTGTTGAACCATCTCAAGATCATCAAATTGCGAGCTTATCACTAGATAAGGTTTATTCTTCCCTTGAGGAAATAGATATTAATATCTTAAATAAGTTTAGTTTCATTACAATGTTTCATGTTTTAGAGCACATTGATGATATAAATTCAGTTCTAGCGCGATGTTCTGATTTGTTGATAGAAAATGGCTTATTGTATTTGGAAGTCCCAAATGCCTCTGGTAGCCAATTTATCCTCAGTGATCCAAATCAGGAGCACATACATTCGTTCACCTTGTTATCCATTGTAAAAATTCTTGAAAATCATAATTTTAAAATTAAAATACTTTCTACTGGACATTTTGAATCTCCAACGTATCAAGATTCAATTAGAGTCATTGCTAGAAAAAGAACAGTAATGCCTGATTTAAAATCAAGAATCAAGAAATTAACTAAAGGACCTTATTATATATGGGGTCTTGGTGGTGATTTTTCTGGATACCTACAGAATTATATAGAATTAAGTTCTGTGACTGGCTTGATTGATGAAAATATTAAAACTATTTCAATAGCTAGCTGTGATTATTCAGTGATCAAACCTTTGGATATTTGCAATAGAGTCTTTGAGGAGAGTGTAATCATTTCTTCTGCTCGATATAGCAAAGATATTATGGCTTTTATGAAGATTAATAATATAGAGTTTGCAGAAATAATTAGTCTAGAACAGCTTCTGGAGGAATAATAATAACTTTATTCTTAATGCCTAAGCTTACTATGTCATTTTGAATTGATTCCGCGTGCAATGTTGAACCAATTAGTATAGGAATTTCAGGATTTAATTCAGAACAAGGAGCTAAAATTCTATACTCTTTTAATTCCTTAGATTGAAAGCCCTTGTCGATACAGGCTTCTATTCTTAACCTCTGGAAAACCTTTAGCTGGCATAGCTTTAAGCACAGCTGTCCCACTCCCCAAATGTAGATTTTTTCATTCCCTGATGTCGCAGAATCGATATACTCATTCATGCGATCAAGTAATCTGGCGGATTTAGCTATATACTGATTTATGTTTTTTAGCAAAGTCTCATCTTTGCTTATTTTTAAGGCTTCTTGTAATGGTTTCTTTTTCAAAAGACAGCTTATAACAGGCATTTGGTAGTTATTTGATTCTGCTTGATATATAGTTGTACAAAATATAATCTCAAGGTTATTTTTAATGGCTAAATTCTTGATCGCTTGCTCAGAAAAATGATTTATATGTTCTAAATTGAAATCTTGATAAGGTGATATAACTTTTTCATGATACCGAGAAGCATTAGGAACTTCAATGTAAAAATATTTTGTTTCTAAAATATTAGAAGAAACTCTTTCTATAAGTGATTTGAGATCATAAATATGTTCTAAAATACCGATGCAAAAAGTAAAATCATATTTTGATAGGCAGCTAGCATCAAATGAACTAATCAATTTTCTTTCGTATTTATACTTGTCTTGTTTGAAATCTAGGCGTGCATCAATTCCAGTCAATCTTTTGAAACCTTGCTTATAGAGATTTTCTAGTAAATAACCTGAACCACAGCCTAGGTCACAAATGTTTGTAGTTTCTGTGATATAAGCTTTGACTTGATTGAGTGTTTGTGCGATCCTATTCTGGTTTGCAGTATCATTATCTTCAATGTTTGGTGTATAATCTGGTAAATTTAAATAGTAATTATCATAATCACTTTGATTTCTAGAAGCATCAGAAAAAACCATGCCACAAATTTCACAAGCATAAATGACTTGTTTATTTCCTAAAATATATAAGTCATCAAGAGGATAATCCACACTAAAAACTACCTTTTGATCTGAGTTATAACAAACTGGGCAGTCTCTGGTCATGATCTAATTTCCACGAAAATGATTCTATGGCAGTGTAAATAATCTAACATATCTGTATTTATCTAGCATTAATCTTAGTCATTTGAATTGATTTAATTGAAAATATGTTAGATGATTACATTACCAAATTATCTAAACTAATTTATGACAGTTACTTTAAAACAATTCTTTCACAATAAAAAGATACTCATCACAGGGCATACTGGTTTTAAAGGAGCTTGGCTATATACCATGTTGGAATCCTTTGGGGCAGGAGTTTACGGCTTCGCACTTGCACCGAATTCTACTGAAGATCTTTCTAGTTTACTCGGGATAGATAAATCTGAGAGAAGCTTTATTGGTGATATCTGTGATTATGTGGCTTTAGAAAATGTGATTCTGAAGATAAAACCAGAAATAATTTTTCATCTAGCTGCTCAGTCACTGGTCTTAACATCATACGCACAGCCAGCGGAAACTTTTAAAACTAATGTTCTTGGTACTTTAAATCTTTTAGAGATACTGAGGAAAAATAGTTTAGCTCCAGTGGTCGTAAATGTCACTACTGATAAGTGTTATGCTAATTTCGATTCTGGAGTGCCTTTTCAAGAAGGAGATTCACTCGGTGGAAATGATCCGTATAGTGCTAGTAAGGCGATGGTGGAGATACTTAGTAATTCTTACTATCAGAGTTTCTTTAAACCTAAGGAAGTATTTCCAAAAGATGGCGACGAAAACGCAGAGCTTAGAGTTCAGCAGGAGTGGCATCCTAGGCTAGCTACAGTACGTGCTGGTAATGTAATTGGTGGAGGTGATTGGAATGAAAATCGCTTGGTGCCAGACTTTGTTAGATTTTTATCACGCAATGAGGATATAGTACTGCGTAACCCTGCTTCTACAAGACCTTGGCAGTTCGTTCTAGAACCATTATATGCATACTGTCTGCTTGCTTATAAACTTTCATTAGAAGATGGTTTTAAGTATTGCTCTGCTTGGAATATAGGGCCAGATAAGGATAGCTGTGTTTCGGTTTTAGAACTTACTCGTATTTTTCTTAGCAAGTGGGGGGCTGGAGATTATAAATTAGATGAGAGTCCTTCTAATAAAGCTAAAGAAGCTAAGCTCTTAATGTTAGACGCATCTAAAGCAAAGCGTGAGCTAGGGTGGAGACCAGTGCTTAATATAGAGCAGGCTATTTTCATGACAGCCCTTTGGTATAAGGCTTTCTTGGAGAATAAATCTGAGATAAAGGATTTTACATATAGTCAGATAGAAGATTTTTTGACATTATATGATAATCACGGGTGTGTTTAATGAATTTATTAAAAAATATTTTAAGAAGCTTGATTAAATCTTTATCTAAGCTGTTTTTCTTTCTGGATAAATGGTCTAAACCTATTTCTACTTATAGACCTGTCTCTGGCAAGGTTTTAGGAGCTGAGGAGTTAGTAAATATGGTGGATGCTTCACTAGATATGTGGCTCACTACTGGAAGGTTTAATCGAGACTTTGAAAAAGCATTAAGAGACTTTTTAGGTCTTAAATATGCTCTTACTGTAAACTCTGGCTCCTCTGCTAATTTACTTGCACTTTCAGCTCTCTGCTCACCTAAGCTCGGAGATAGGGCTTTAAAGAGAGGAGATGAAGTCATCTGTGTGGCTGCGGGTTTCCCGACTACGGTAAATCCTATAATTCAGAATTCTTTAAGACCAGTATTTTTAGATATAGAGCTAGGGTCATATAATATTGATGTAACTCAGTTAGAAAGAGCTTTAAGCCCTAATACTAAAGCTATCTTTATTGCTCATACTTTAGGAAATGTTTTTGATTTAAATGTGATAAGAGCTTTTTGTGATCAGCATAAACTCTGGCTTATGGAAGATAACTGTGATGCTTTGGGGTCTAAATATGATGATAAATTTACTGGTACTTTTGGTGATATCTGTACTTTAAGCTTCTATCCTGCACATCACATCACTACTGGTGAAGGTGGTGCTGTGCTTACGCGTGATCCAGAATTATATAAAATACTTTTATCTATTCGTGATTGGGGCAGGGATTGTTGGTGTCCATCTGGCAAGGATAATACTTGTGGAAAGCGTTTTAGCTATAAATTAGGTAAACTGAATGCTGGTTATGATCATAAATATATTTATTCACATATTGGTTATAACTTGAAAATGACTGATTGGCAGGCTGCGTGCGGTTTAGCTCAAATGAAGCAGATCGAAAGCTTTATTCAAAGAAGAAAACATAATTTTAAATACCTTTATGAAAGATTAGAAGACTATTCTGAATATTTAATTCTGCCAGAATCTTCTAAATTAGCTGAACCTTCGTGGTTCGGCTTCCCTCTTTCAGTGAGAGAAGATAAGGGTCTTAAAAAAGTAGATTTAGTAAATTATTTAGAGGAGAATGGAATCGGTACTAGACAGCTTTTCGCGGGTAATATTTTAAGACAGCCAGCTTACCTAGATTATGATTTTGAGTTTAGGATTTTAGATTCGGATTTACTAAGAAGCTCACAGATTGATGATTTCGTTTATGAGCTGCTGCCTAATACAGATTATTCGATGAGAAACACTTTCTGGATTGGTGTTTGGCCTGGGCTTACGGAAGAGGATTTAGATTATTTTATTAAAGCATTTAAATCGTACTTTGCTTTAAAGTAAGGAGTTTGTATTCGCTCCACATTGATTCTAAGGCTTCAGTAAAGTCTTTTGCAAAATCATTGACATTTACTATGCTTGAGTTTAGTAAGCTTTCTCTTAATTGATTTCTGTAATAATCTATCAGGTCTGGAGAAAGGCTGAATTCAACAGCTTTTTTGACATAGTCATTATAGTTTTTAGCGATTAATTCTTCATGCCCCAGTGTATTCATGATTTCAGCTGACATGCGATGCAAGATTCTTTCTCCTCGGATACCAATTAAGGGAACACCCATGAATGCACTGTCAATGCAAGTTGTACTAGCACCTAGAGGAAATGAATCTAAATAAACATCAATATTATTATAATAATTAAGGTATTCATTACGATTTTTATTTGTCGCCCCTTCCAAGATTAGTTGCTTATCATCTATACCTTTGTGATAAAAATAGTTTTTGATGTATTTATGCGTGTCATCTTGTTGCAGTGCATGGTTGCATAAATATAATCTGGAATTCGGAACTATTTTTAAAATTTTTATCCAAATGTCAAAACAATTTGTGTTTAGCTTAATCATGTTACTTAAACAACCAAAAGTTATGAAACCATTTTTCTTATAAGGTACTAATGCCTT
>JBJTTW010000002.1:0-6722 GCA_046080385.1 bacterium | reverse complement strand
AAGGTTTGATGAAAGAATTTAATTTGCTGCTTGGAGCAGGGTTTTCTAAAGCTTTAGCAGACATTCCGACTGGACAGGAGCTCTCACGAGAAATTTTTGATGAATTCTCTAACTCAGAAGATGAACAAGAGAGGAGTTTAGTGAATTTTCATTATGAAGTTTATATCCATACAGGTACAGGTGACCATAGCCTATTTGCTGGAGCACCACCCATATACGACTTTTGGAAGGATGAAATTGTATTCGCTCAGTTAAAAAGAACGGAAGCTCTTGCACACATAGAAAATTCTAGATTTACGGATCATGAGAAAGGTGAACTTACAAATCTACTAATAGAAAGGTTTAGAAGTAATTTCAATTATGAGAAGGCAGCTAAGCATCTAACTAATATTTATGAATCTGCTGAGATTTTTGATATTAACCCTACGAAAATTAAAAGCCTCTCCAATATTCTAAAAACAATAAAAGAAAAAGTTTTTTTAAAAACTACTAAAGACCCTATTTCTTGGTGCTTAAATGAAAATGGTGAAAAACAGCCTCTAGATGATTTTATTTTCTTCCTGAATTATTTACTAGATCAGGGATATATTATAAATATTTTTGATTTAAATCATGATCAGCTAATCAGGGAGACCATTAAACTAGCAAATCTAGGTGAGGGGTATCAGGACTTTTTTAATCGTAACAAAGTAATAGATGTTTATAAATCTGATTTAAAGGCTTACAAATTTGATAGCGGTCTTCCTAGGAGAAGAATTAATCACTATAAACTGCATGGCGATTTTCAAATAATTTGCGCTTTCGATGAAAAGCGTGAGCCTAGGGGCTGGGCTTTATTATCAGAATTCTCAGCTGCTAATAAATATACATGGTCGAGAGAAAATAATACCGACCGGTGGTTACTACTCACTGACAGCTTACTCTTTCAGGGTGAAGCAAAAGCTAATAGTATTTTTAGTAGTCCCTACCATAGTTTTGCTTTTACTAATTTCTTTAAAGCTGTTCAAAGCAATGAACCTTTGATGATAATCGGTTATGGTGGCGGAGATAGTCATATTAACTCTGTTCTAGAGAATCGCTGTGATTGTCGTGAATCCTCACAAAATGGAGATAAAGTATTATTCTCTTGTAATGAATTTACAGAAACTATTCTGAAACAGGTTTTTATAAATCTTCAAGGCGACTATGATCCTAATTTATTTTATTCAAGAGAAGGATTTGAGCAGGTTTTTCTTCCAGACTTTCGTAGATTGCTTAAGCGGCGATATTCCTAATTTCTAAATATAGTGAATCCGCACAAAGATCAATATCATTAAGCCATTGAAGTGAACGCTTATCAGAAGAAATTCTCACTTGTCTAAAATTTTCTATATTTTCTAAAGCTTGAAAAACACCTTTGCCAATTTTTTCAGAAAGATCTATCTCGCCACTAACACCATCTTCAAAGCTTAATAGGAGCTTATATGCTTCAAGAGCTATGCAGGACTGGATTCTATGAAATGGTTTGCTCATAAGTAATGTATTGTACATAACGCTGCTTAAATTTATATTCTAATTCAAATAAATACTGTATGATTTCAAAACTTAAATACTAATAACTAATCTGGATTAGCTGTTAGCAAAATTTTCTGAACTCAATTTCACAAAACTAGAATATTTGAGTATTTTATGAATTAGACTTCATAGATTTTATGGAAGCTTTGTAAATTAATTAGAGAGCTTAATTAGCCTAGGCTGGCTTTTGGGGAAAGGTACTGGAAGGGGAAGTTAATTACGCTCTTTCCTCCAGCTGAAGCATTTTCATCTGCAAATTTAAAATATTCTCGAGTAAAATCCTCATTCTGCCAGTTTTCTATGGATTTTATGAAATCATTGAGAGATTGGAAGTCTGTAAAAAATGGTTGTTGATAGTATCTATGTGTTAATTCATTATAAGATTCTGTTAAATAGTCTGCTATAAAAGAGTAATTTTTCCCATCATCAATAACAATCTGATGTTCCAAAAATAATTTAAATAGATCACGACTTCTCTCAAAATTTTCTTTTAAAATCTTGAATACCTTTTCTCCAAGGAAGTCACGCACACTACAAACAATAGCTGCAAAATATTCACCATTAACGATGTCTCCATTGTGTAAATAACTCTTAAGAATACTCTCTATAAATGCATTTGGCAGAAACGGAGGCTTAGTAGAGTTCAAAGTAAAAAGATTCGTAAGTATTCCAGTTGATTGTAAAACAGTGCTAGACTCACGCATTGCTCTAACAATGAATAAATAAGGTATAAAATCTTTATTATTAGTCACAGTTTCAAGCTGCTCGATTAAATTACTTAAAATCTCTTTCTGCTTTTCTATTTTCATGTTATTAAAACTTGGGGAAGTGGTTTGCCAAAATAATAACCTAGCTAAAAAACACTGCTCTAAAGCATTTTCTCTAGAGATAGGTTCAGCTGCTACTCTCAGAAATATACTAAAAATATTTTCATAGGTTTTATCTATATTAATTAGATACTCATTATTAAGTAACATTTTTAGAGAGAGATATTTCTCGTCCGAGCAGTACTCTTTTAATTTAATATCATCTACAGAACTAGCTTCAATAAACTCTTTAAACTCATCTGGTTTAATTTTTGAGTCCTCGTAGTTATAGCTAAGAGTAAAATAAAGATCATAAGAATAAAGGAATCTCATCGAAATAATACCTAGATGCTCCCCTGGAGAGTCTGGAGAATATCCCTCTTGTTTTACTTTTTCACTAATTTGCTCACCAAATAGATAACTAAGTAGCTCTATCGCAGGGGTGGCTGGAGAGTCTGAGTTTAGTGATAATAAATAAAAACGAGCTCCTAATTCTGGTTTAATCTTACGAGATTGTAGAATTAAATACTCCTGATGACTCTCTTTCAGCGTCCTATACACATCAGGATATTTCAAACCTAAAAGCTTAAGTATAAGTAAATCATAAGGATCAACATTATCACCTAGAAAATCATAAGCATTATTAAAGCTCTGTGAGAGCTTCTCCAAATCTCTAAAAGTTTTTATTTCTTTAGCTAAGATTTTATAAAGCTTTACTTGCTGATTGATTTGGGGAGCAAGTCTTGTTCTAACTTTTTCAGGCAGTTTGTCTATGAGCATTGCTACCAAATAACGTTTTGGAATTACAGGAAGATCAATTTCATTAGGAAAAATTTTATCTAAATACTTTAAATCAAGATCTGATTTCCCCAAAACCCTGTGCAGATGCTCTTTATCATAAGCTATTATAAACTTTATTTTTTTGAAACTAGCTAGCTGTCTTACTAACTGTAAAGTTTTAATACATTCTGCTGCTTCTAGGCGATCTATATCATCAATAATAATGAGGATTTGTTTATCCTGAATAATCTCAGGTAAATGTTTATTAATTTCTTTAAATTCAAGCTCACGAGAGCCTTCTAAATTAAATAAAAAGCTAAAGGCAGACTGATACTGCGTATTTAAAAGATTTTTATATCTCTCTAAATTACTATCTAAAGCTAGACTGCGAAATGGAAATTCCTTTTTTAACTTTTCCTTTAGGACAGATATAAATTCAGAAGCGATCTGACTAGGATCTGTACAGTACCAAGGATTAAAGTCTATAAGTAAAAGCTTATCTCTATATTTCTCCTCAGCATGCTCTTTAATAAATTCTATAGTCTTAGTTTTACCACTGCCCCAAGCAGCTTGCAGACCGAAAATTTCTGCTTCATCTTTAAGCTCGTCATTTGAATTAGGCTTTAGAATCATATCTAAAAATTTTTGAGCAAATTCTCTGCGTTGATAGTTTTCCTCTTGCTCACTGCTAGAGCTTTTTGGGATTTGCTCCTTCTTACACCAAGCCGTAAATGTTTCTATTACTAAAGCAGTAATCGGTACTATCACTAAAACTGAGATAGAGGGGAATTTAGAATATATAGAATCACTGCCTCCTAAAACAGGAAAATCAAATAAAGATCTAAAAGAATCTATTTTTAAAAACCCAAGAACTGTTACTGCTAATAAAACACCTAAAGTATCTGGCTTAATGAGTTTCTTAGAACAAGTGAGAAAAATTATATATAAAATAAATATGCCTATTAGAATCCATGAAAAAATTAGATTACTGAACAAAGCAAGTACCTGAGTTTGAGGGGGTTTTAAAGATAAATTTATGAACTCAATTGATAAAGATAAAGCCAAAAAAGTTAGGGAAAAGCTTTTCAGAAATTCTACTAAACTAGCTTTGCATTTAACGATAAACATTATTAGTCCCAGAATGACCGCCTATATTTAAAACAAGTATATGTAAAAAACCATCGCTAAATTCCCAAATAATTCTAATATCACCACTAATAAAAGAGCTGTAAAGTTTACAATCATACATGGCAGTATGCACACCATGAGTATTTAAGCTAGGAGAAAAAGGATCTACAGAGAGACTTTCTAAAGCTTTACTAATTTGCTTTTCCAAAATCTTATTTTTTTTACAAAGCTTGGCATACTTCTTTGCTGAAAATTTTGTAAATTCAATTTTATAATTATTGCTCATATTTTTATAAGGATCTTATCAATCATCCTCTTCAGCAAAATCAATGAGAGACTTGTGAAATGAAGCACTCTTAGGATTAAAAACCTTAACTTTACCTTGCTTTTTATCTTCCAGACTTTTTAACAATTCATTTTGCTCTTCGTTAGACAAACTAATAGAAGGCATTTTACTATTCAGAGATATCTTAATATTCTCTTGAAGAAAATTATTAATTAAAAATCTAACAACATCAGTTACTGAATCAAAACCTGCATTTTCTGCTTTAAGTTCAAGATGCCTCTTCTTTTCAGAGCTAATTGGGATCTGTATTCTAGTGTCTTTATCGTTCACCTTTTTACGCATCACAGCAGGTTTTGCTACTTGCATAAGTGCTTGCACCTTAGGAAACTTTTTTGATATATTTTTATCATTTTTTAGCATCTATTATCAAATTATACTCATTTAAGTTAAAAATTAGTAAATTCAGGGAAATCCAGTTTCACTCACCCCTCAAATCCTTCCTCCCAATCCAAGCATAAAGACAAGGAATAATAAACAGAGTAAGGAAAGTAGAAAAAAGCATACCAGCGACTATGACGACACCTAGACTCTGACGGGATTGTGAGCCTATGCCTGTGGCTAAGGCGATAGGTAATATACCTAAAACTGTCGCTAGGGCGGTCATTAGTATGGGTCTTAAACGCAGTCTACAAGCCGCCTGTATCGCATCATAGACTGGCATTTTTTCACGCTGCTGATCTATAAACTCGACTAAGAGAATACCATTTTTAGAAGCTAGCCCGATTAACATTACTATACCGATCTGGCTATAGATATTAATGCTGATGTTATTAAACTGTGGAATCACAAACTGTATCCAGAAAGGCGCTCCTAGAGCTATGGCTGTTTTCGTAATAAGTGGGAAGAGCTGGAATAGAGCAAGTCCCAAAAGACCGCCAGTAATCGCTAGCGGTACTGTAAATAAAATAACGAGTGGACTTCTAAAGCTCTCAAACTGCCCAGCGAGAAACAGATAGGCGAAGAGTAATGCTATTGCAAAGGTGATATAAAGAGCGACGTTACTCTCTTTCTCCTCTCTAGAAACGCCTTTATAATCTATCTCGAAATCGACAGGCTTATCTGGGGATTCTGTGACGATTTTAAAAATCAGTTTTTCTAAATCTCTTAAACCTTCACTCGCTGGTACTCCGGGAACTGGCGCTGCTTGAATGCTCACAGAGCGCCTTCTGTTTAAGTGATTCCATTCTTCTACACCTACTTTAGGAGTGACTTCTATTAAGTTAGACAGGGCGATTAATTGCCCGCTTTCTGTCTTAATAGGTACTTCGCCTAGTTTACGAATTTCGTCTTTTTCATATTTAGGTAATCTCGCTATAACCTTATAATTTTCACCTTTAAGGTTAAATTCAGTTAGATCATCGCTAGCGAAAAGTATCTGTAAACTACGTGCTATCTCACGCATATTCACGCCAAGCTTTTGAGCCTTATCTCTGTCTATGCGTACTTCTAATTCTGGTTTATTAAAACTTAAATCAGATTTACTGAATATCAGCCTAGGCAAGCTGTTCGCTTCAGCAAGTATTCTTTTACTCAGTTTGGATAGAAAATCTATATTCTGACTTTTTAAAACGATTTCTATCGGTAGTGAGCCGAAACCCGTTTCTGGTCCTGAAGATGGGAATATCGGTAATACGAAAGCTTCTGGGATAGATCTAAATGTGTCGAATAAAGGTCCCGCTATCGCGAAAACGTTTTTAGAACGCTCATCCCAAGGTATTAATCTGTTAATCATAATCCCCTGATTAACTTTACCCGGTCCGTCTCTACCGAAGGCAGCTACAGAGATAATCGTATCCATTTCAGGGATTTTATTTAATATATTCTCCGCCTTGCGCATCTGCTTATCGAGGTAATCTAAGTTAGTTCCAGTACGGGTTTGGATTAATGTTAGGAAATTCCCCCTGTCTTCATTCGGTATAAAATCTTTAGGAATATAAATAAACATAGCTGCTGAGATTAAGCTACAGCTAAGCGCACTCAGTATAACTATAGTTCTTTTATGTCTTAGGCAGAATGGAATACTGTTTACATAAGTGTTTTCGATAAAATTATAAAAATCACCAATAGCTCCTAGTATTTTACTGATGAAGGTTCTTCTAATAGGCTTA
>JBJTTW010000001.1:0-1113 GCA_046080385.1 bacterium | reverse complement strand
TAAATTGCAGATTGAGCTTGCGAGCATTAAGCATATGGGACCACGAATATTTGGTATGGGTTTAGAGCTTTCTCGTCAGGCTGGTGGTATCGGTACTATCGGTGCTGGTGAATCGAATACGCAGATGATGAAACGTCACTTACAGAAGCGTGAAAAGCTTATAGAAGGAAAGATAGAGCAGTATGGGGATGTGCAGCGTCGTCACCGTGATTCACGCCGAAATAAAAATTTTAAAACCATCGCCCTCGCTGGCTATACTAATGCTGGTAAAAGTACACTAAAGCGTGCACTGACTAAAAAGCAGAATACTTATGTAGCTGACGAGCTTTTTGCTACATTAGATTCGACGGTAGGAGAGCTTTATTTACCGCTTTCACAGCAGAAGGTGATGATCGCAGATACTATCGGTTTTATCCAAGACCTGCCACCAGATTTAATAGATGCTTTTAAATCCACACTAGCAGAGATAGTCGAGTCTGATATTATTTTTCATTTGATAGATATTTCTGATAAAAGTCTTTTTCTGAAAATTCACGTAGTTGAAGATGTGCTTAGGCAGCTGCATGTAGATAAAGATAAGGAAAAATATTATATATTTAATAAGCTAGATAAATTAGACGAGGCTATCGCTGAAGGCGAAATGACTTTAGAAGAGAAAGATACATTAATCATGAGGCTAAAATCCGAGTTTGCAGCTTTTTTCCCTATTTTCATTTCAGCGACTGAGAAGAGTTCTTTAACTGAGTTGATTGAGAAGATTGATTTAAAATTTGGCAATCTCAGCATATCTGGGTAAAATGAATTTATGAAACAATCCAAAGTAACAGTTATCGGTGCTGGTAATGTCGGAGCTACAGCTGCTCAGAGACTAGCAGAAAAGAATATAGCGAATGTGGTTTTAATTGATGTCGCAGAGGGCATCGCTAAAGGTAAGGCTCTGGATCTTATGGAAGCAAGACCAGTAGAGCTTGAGGACAGATATATTATAGGTGGCTCTGATTATTCGCTTTCTGAAGGTTCTGATGTGGTTTTAATGACAGCTGGGCTAGCAAGAAAACCTGGGATGAGTCGTGATGATCTTTTAAAGATAAACGCAGATATAGTCACTGCTTG